>NZ_JVKU01000027.1:0-85197 GCF_001072385.1 Streptococcus sp. 343_SSPC
GAGGTGGGACGACGAAATCGAATTCTAACGAATTACCGATTTCTGTCCCACTCTCTTTTTATGTTCGATTAGTTTACGAAGTTCAACAATGCCAAGAAGCTTTCTGGATCAAGTGATGCACCACCAACAAGAGCTCCATCAACGTCTGGACAAGCCATGTATTCAGCAACGTTTTCAGGTTTCACTGAACCACCGTATTGGACACGTACTTTGTCAGCTACTTCTTGACCGAAGTCAGCAGCTACAACGTCACGAACCACTTTACACATTTTTTGTGCATCGTCTTGTGATGCAGATTTACCAGTACCAATCGCCCAGATTGGCTCATAAGCGATAACAGATGCAGCTACTTGCTCAGGAGTCAAACCAGCCAAAGCAGCAGATACTTGAGCACCTACGAATTCAGCCGCTTTACCAGCTTCGTAAGTTTCAAGACTTTCACCACAACAGATGATTGGAAGCAAACCATTAGCAAAGATAGCTTTTGCTTTTTTGTTGATGTCTTCGTCTGTTTCGTGGAAGTAATCACGACGTTCTGAGTGACCAATCACAACGTAGTCCGTACCGATTTCTTTCAAAACTTGTGGGCTAGTTTCACCAGTGAAGGCACCAGCGTTTTCAAAGTAGCAGTTTTGAGCAGCAACTTTAAGGTTTGAACCTTTAGCAGCAGCAAGAACAGTTGTCAAGTCAAGAGCAGGTGCAGCAATCCCAGCTTCAACAAGATCAGATGAAGGAAGTTTTGATGCTACTGCTTCAACGAATGCTTTTGCTTCTTCTGGGTTTTTGTTCATTTTCCAGTTACCAGCAATAAATGGTTTACGTGACATTTCACATACCTCGTTTTTCTAATTTTATACTAACTATTTTACCATAATTTTCGTGATAATGAAAGGTTGCACAAACTCTTTTACTTTTTAAAACAATAAAAACCCCGTCTTCACGGGGTTTTCTGTCTGTCTATATAATTGTTAATCTGGGAACTAGATCGAATTAAGCTTCGATTTCAGTAACCATACCTGAACCAACAGTACGTCCACCTTCACGGATAGAGAATGTAGTACCTTGTTCAACGGCGATTGGGTGGATCAACTCAACGTCGATAGTCACGTTATCACCAGGCATTACCATTTCAGTTCCTGCTGGAAGTTCGATAGATCCAGTTACGTCAGTTGTACGGAAGTAGAACTGTGGACGGTAGTTGTTGAAGAATGGAGTATGACGTCCACCTTCTTCTTTAGTAAGGATGTAAACTTCACCTTTGAATTTAGTGTGTGGGTTGATTGAACCTGGTTTAGCGATAACTTGTCCACGTTCGATTTCATCACGTTGGATACCACGAAGAAGCACACCAACGTTGTCCCCTGCAAGACCTTCGTCAAGTTGTTTACGGAACATTTCAACACCAGTAACAACCGCTTTTTGGATTTCTTCTTTAATACCAACGATTTCGATTTCGTCATTGACTTTAACGATACCACGGTCGATACGTCCTGATGCTACAGTACCACGTCCAGTGATTGAGAATACGTCTTCGACTGGAAGAAGCAATGGTTTGTCAGTATCGCGTTCTGGTTCTGGGATGTACTCATCAACAGTGTTCATCAAGTCCATGATGATGTCTTCGTATTTAGAATCACCTTCAAGAGCTTTAAGAGCTGAACCTTGGATAACTGGAAGGTCATCACCTGGGAAATCGTATTCTGAAAGAAGGTCACGGATTTCCATTTCAACCAATTCAAGCAATTCTTCATCGTCAACCAAGTCAACTTTGTTCATGAAGACGATCAAGTGTTTAACACCAACCTGACGTGAAAGAAGGATGTGCTCACGAGTTTGTGGCATTGGTCCGTCAGTTGAAGCTACTACAAGGATAGCTCCGTCCATTTGAGCGGCACCAGTGATCATGTTTTTAACGTAGTCCGCGTGTCCTGGAGCGTCGATGTGAGCGTAGTGACGTTTTTCAGTTTCGTACTCAACGTGCGCAGTGTTGATAGTGATACCGCGTTCGCGTTCTTCTGGAGCAGCATCGATAGACGCATAGTCTTTAGGTTGGTTAACTGATGAAGGCAAGCGACGTGCCAAAACAGTTGTGATAGCTGCAGTTAGGGTAGTTTTACCGTGGTCAACGTGTCCGATAGTACCAATGTTAACGTGTGGTTTACTACGATCGTATTTTTCTTTTGCCATTTGAGTAAAAGCCTCCAATAAAATATATTTTATAGATAGACAGTAGGCAATACAGTCTAACTTTCCTTACTATTTTATCAAATTTCGTCTAAATTGCAAGTGTTTTACTAGCTTTTTTTCTTATTTCTTTTTTCTTAAAGGAATTTATCCAAATGAAAGTTTGTGAAATCTCATTTCCACTTCTTTTTTGAAATAAACAGCTAGATATTTCATTCTTTGCGACCAATTTCGAGTTTTTTCACAATCATTTTCACTTTATTCCAGTAAAAAACCAATCCCTTTAATCGGGATTGGTTTTAAGGTTCACGATTAACCAGAATTACGCAATCCTGTCGCGACACCATTGATCGTAATATGAATCAACTTGTCCTGATCTGCAGGCAACTCGCCACGTCTCTGGCGTTTAATTAATTCTAATTGAATATAGTTTAGAACATTAAAGTATGGCATACGATAATCTAAACTATCTTTTAGATAAGGGTTCTCAGCTAAGAGTTCATCATGACCTTCAATCTGTAAAATAACATCCTTAGTCAATTGCCACTCGTCCAGGATAATATTGAAGATGTCACGAACCTCCTCTTCCTCACAAAGCTTGGCGTATTCAAAAGCAATGTTCATATTGGCTTTTGAGAGTACCATGTCTACGTTTGAAAGAAGAGACTTGAAGAATGGCCATTTTTGGTACATATAACGCAAGGTTTCAATGTTTTCAGGATCTGCATCAATAAATTCTTTAAAACTAGAGCCTACACCGTACCAGCCAGGGAACATCACCCGGCTCTGTGACCATGAGAAGACCCAAGGAATAGCACGCAAGCCACCGATTTCTTTGATGGTCTTACGGGCTGCTGGACGGGAACCAATATTGAAACTAGAAATGGCCTTAATCGGACTGGATTCGAAGAAGTAATCATAGAAATGCTCATTGCCAAACACCAGTTCACGATAAATATCGTAGCTACGATTGACAATCTGGTCCATAATCTCATTGTACTGATCGGACATGCTCTTTTCACTCTTCTGCTTAGCAATCATCCGGTTAATCGTTGCAGATACCAACATTTCCAAGTTGTAATAAGCTGCATCCTTGTTCCCATATTTATTGCCAATAACCTCGCCTTGCTCCGTCAAACGAATACGGTCATTAATGGATCTCAATGGTTGTGAGGTGATGGCTTCATAGGTTGGACCACCCCCACGACCAACCGTTCCCCCACGGCCATGGAAGAAGGTAATTTTGACACCAAACTCGTCGCCAATCGCTGTTAATTGTTGTTGGGCCTTATAAAGAGTCCAACAAGAAGATAGATAACCACCATCTTTGTTACTATCTGAATAACCAAGCATAATTTCTTGGTAGTTATTCTTAGAAGCAATCCAGCGTTTAGCAATTGGAAGTGATAGATACTTTCTCATTGTATCTTCAGATTGATCCAAGTCTTCGATCGTCTCAAAGAGGGGAACAATTTGCACACGTGCGCTTTCCTTGTCAATCAGTCCCACTTCTTTCAACATAATAGCCAACTCAAGCATATCCGATACACTGGTTGCATGAGAAATAATGGTTTGGCGAATAACATCTTCTCCTAAGCGGTCTTTTAATTCACGCGCTGTTTGGAAAATAGCTAATTCTTTTTCAAGCAATTCTGATTTTTCTGCATGGGTAGCAGATAAAATACGAGGATCTTCTAACAACTCTTGTAAAAGCAACTCGCACTTTTCGTCTTCTGACAAATCACTGTAATGGTCATTGATTCCAGCTTCTTTGAGAAGTTCCGCAACACAAGCTTCATGGACACTCGAATCTTGACGCATATCGATCGAAGCCAAGAAGAATCCAAAGACTTCTACTGCTTCTAATAACTCAGCAAACTCCCCTGAGATTAAAGCTTCTGCCTTATTTTCAATCAATGACTCTTGAATAAGGGTCAAATCCTGTTTAAATTCTTCAACTGTTTCGTAATAAGGAGGGCGATCTTCTGCCAACTCTTGGATGGCACCACTGATTCGGGTACCGATATAATCGGAAACCACTCCTTGTTGATGGGTGTGAGCACCAAGAAGACGTTCGACCGGATGACGGTCATCTACTGTTGAGCCAACTACAGACCATTCCTTGATATTCAAAAAGGTTTGGACCAACTTGGATTGAATATAATGGAAGGCCCGACGGTAGGGCTCCTTCTCTCTAAAGACAGATGTATCACTGGAACGGGCTGCCATCTCTTCAACCGCTTGACTGGTTTTTGAAAGGTTGGTAGAGAGGGAGAAGTTCCGATAAAGACTAGAGATTTTCTGAATATAATAGTTCAGAATGACTTCACTTTGAATCGTAGCTGATCGCTTCAAGGTCTCTGCGGTTACAAAAGGATTCCCATCCCGGTCTCCACCGATCCACATTCCCATCGTAATCGGTTTGGGTTGTTGCAACTCAATCCCTTGCTCCTTGGCAAGACGTTTGTATTCCAACATTAAGTTAGGAACAGCCTGAAGGAAGGAACTATTATAGTATTCCATGACGTTGGTAATCTCATTGGTTACCTTGAGTTTCTTTTCACGGATCATATCGGTTTGCATCATAATTTCGATATTACGACGCAAATTGTTGTACCATTTGGTTTCGTTCATCAAGCCAGCTTTTACATCTCGATGTTGGCGTAAAAGACTGTGAATGTGAGTGGTTAAGTCCAACATGGTTTTCCGTTGCACTTGGGTCGGATGAGCGGTCAGTACCGGTACTACATTGAGGTGCTCCAAGATTTCCTGTGCATTTTCAGTCTCAGCTACCTGGCGAATGGTAGACGATAGTTTCCCTAGATAGTCCTGCCCCACATTATTTTGATGATTGATTTCAAAAGCCAAATCAACGTCTTCAGAGATATTAATCAATAAGGGGAGAATGGCAAAGTAGCGAGAAATCACGGTCATCTCTTCATTTGATAGCTCTTTGACAATTTGATCCAATTTTAAATAGTCTTTTGAAACAGATAGTTTTTTCAATTCAAGAATCTTATTAAAGGTTTCTGGACTCACCAAATTTTTAGCAATATCTTCTAAAATAGTGGTTAAAATCTCAGCTTCTTCTTTGATAATCTCTTTGTTGGTATAGCTCTCTAGTTTTTGTAAAGTCATGATAACTCCTTTCTTTACTCACACCGGTTTAGTAATAGCTCTGAATTTTCTGAGGCTTCTCGTAAGAAGGGGCCTCTTGAGTAGCTAGGGCACGCTTTTCACTCGCATCAATATTTAAGACAAGGGCAATCGCAATGGATAAGACCCACAAACTATTTCCTCCTTGTGAAAGGAAGGGGAAGGTTACCCCTGTCGAAGGAATCAGCCCAGAAATCCCACCAATGTTGATGAAGGTTTGGGTCAGGAGCATCCCTCCTATACCAATCGCCATCATTGAATTAAATGGATCTCTTGCCCGAATCCCGACAAGAATAATGCGCAAAATTAAGAAGAACAACAAGGCTAAGATGAGACTAGCTCCCACAAAACCAAGTTCTTCAATAACGATTGAAAAGACAAAGTCTGTATGAGCTTCTGGCAGATACCCTTGCTTTTCAATCGAATTTCCGAGTCCCAAGCCAAACCAGCCCCCATTACTCATGGCGTAATAAGAATTGGCTAGTTGGTGTCCCGAATCTGATAAATCATTAAAGGGGTTGTAAAAAGCACTGAAACGTTTCGCTACATAGCCAAAGACAGGGATTTTAGAGAAACGCTCTACCCCAATTAGCTGAATGGAATAAAGAAGAACGGTTGAGCCTCCCACTAGGATGGCTAATAGGCTTGAAAACCAGCGGTAAGCTATCCCACTTGCACTAATCATAATTAAGGTTGTCAGTGCAAGAATGGTCGCATTTCCTAAGTCTGGCATGATGACCACAATAGCAATCAGGAAGAGCACCATCCAACGCCAATCCGACAAATCTCGAGGAAGCCATTGATTGTGGGTTAACGCTTGGTAATCATATCGTTGAATCTCTTCTTGCTTTTTGGAGAAGACCAGGGCCAAGTACCAGACGATGATAATCTTCAAATACTCAGCTGGCTGAATAGAGAAACCTCCAAAACTCAACCATCCATGCGCACCATTCACCGTATCTGTGATAAAACGTGATAGCAAAAGAAGGATCGTCTCAGCTATAATGAAAATTCCAATGAAGCCCTTTTTCTTAAGGACATTTAATTTCACCTTATAGGTAATCAGAATAGTGATCAAACTTAGAACAAAAAAGATCCCCTGGCTTCTGATCATTCCGAAAGGACTAACCCCTTTTTGGATGGCTAAGGCACTCGTTGTCGAGTAGACTACAATCAATCCCAATACTGACAAAAGGAGGTAAGGGATCAGGATTGAATAGTTTAAAAAATGACGTTTTTCTAATTTCATGTAACACCCATACTTCTAATTTTCAAATTTCATTATATCACCTTTCAATAGTAAAAAAAAGGAAAGACCAAATAAGATTCGGTTTTCACTTTCAAAAGATGATCAAACAGACCAGTCTAACTCTTATTTCTACTTCAACTATTGTGAGGAAGCAAGGAAAATCAATTCTCTGATTCACTATAATATCATCTTATTTTTTCCTGTTTTCGGACCCTTTGTTTTGCCTTTTTCCATCTTTTACGGTAAAATGATTCTGTATGAGAAAAAGGATTAAACCAATTGTCCTCTTTGTCTTTTTCGCAAGTATCTTTTCCTTTTTGATAATTTCTAAAACAGTAGCAGATATCCAAAGGAATCAACTTGCTAGAAACAAGATCCTACAAGAGGCAAAGAAAACCAATCAAACAAAAATCCCATCTTCCTCTTCTTCTGACTCAGTTGAAGAATTAGATCAAGAATTTTTGAATCGACCAATTATTGATATCTCTGGTTGGCAATTGCCAAGCGAGATTGATTATGATCTCTTAGCACAGAATGTTTCTGGAGTCATTGTTCGAGTTCATAGTGGCGCTCAAGCTAAAAAAGAAAATGCTGCAACTTATTTAAATGGAATTGACAAATCATACGAAACTCATATTAAAGAGTTTCAAAAACGAAATATTCCAGTTGCGGTATATGCTTACGTAGCTGCCAAGGACAAAAAAGAAATGGAAAAGGAAGCAGAAGAGTTCTATCAGGCGTCCAAAAAATACAAACCAACCTATTATTGGTTGGATGTAGAAGAAAAAACGATGAATGATATGAACGCTGGAGTGGAAGCTTTCCGTGCCAAGCTAGAATCATTGGGAGCCAAAAATATCGGAATCTATATTGGGACCTATTTCATGGAAGAACATAGTATCTCCACAGATAAATTTACCGCCCTCTGGATTCCAACTTATGGCTATGATGACGGCTACTACAATGCTGCCCCATCTACCGATGACGAGTATGATCTTCATCAGTACACCTCTCAGGGGCAATTGAATGGCTTCACCCACTACTTGGACTTGAACCAGATTGCGCCTACACAAGATCAAGAAAAGATCTACCGAAAACTATTTACTATAGAAAAGAATTAAAAGAGGCAACTGCCTCTTTTTCTCTTGAACGGAAACTCAAAGAGTGTGATATAATGTTAGGAAATTAAGAGAAAGAGAAGAGTGAGATGGCAAAAAAACAAAAAGTAAAAAAAACATTGGTTGAACAAATCTTGCAAAAAGCAAAAATCGACCATACAGGATTACAAATCAATGCCCTTGAGGGAATCATTCCAGAAGGGGTTACGACTGATCAAATCTATAAGACACTGGCTCTAATAGGTGATAAAACTGGTCCCGTCATTGGGATTGTTCCCATCTCTGCCCACTTGTCAGAAAAAAAATTGGCCAAACTATCTGGCAATAAAAAAGTTAGTATGATTCCGCAAAAAGACTTGGAAAAGACGACAGGCTATGTCCACGGGGCCAATAATCCTGTTGGCATTCGACAAAAACACAACTACCCTATTTTTATTGACCAGTCAGCCCTGGAACTCGATCAGATGATTGTCTCTGCAGGTGAAGTTGGTCACAGTATTCAAATCAAGGCGCAGGATTTAGCTGATTTTGTCAAGGCTAGCTTCGAGGACTTAGTTGAGTAAAGGATAAAACTAATATGAAATTATATTTTGTCCGTCACGGACGTACTGAGTGGAACGAAGAGGGACGTATTCAAGGGGCAAATGGTGACTCTCCGCTTTTAGAATCTTCCATCCAACAGTTAAAAGCCTTGGGCCAGCATTTATCTCAAACATACTTTGATGCAGCTTATTCAAGTGACCTGCCTAGAGCTGTCCATACTGCTCAAATCATTCTCGAGCAAAATCAACATCCTATCTCCCTCCAAGAGACTCCTGCTCTACGGGAATGGCGGCTTGGTAGGTTAGAAGGTAGAAAAATTGTGGAGTTGAAGGCTCTCTATCCGGAGGAAATGAAGGCCTTTCGTCATAATTTAGCTGAGTTTCACCACGATATTTTCGGAGCAGAATCCGTTGAAGAAACCACCCAACGGACCGTAAATTTTATCAAAAGTTTAAAAGACAAGTCTGGCGAGGCCATTCTAATCGTTGGCCATGGGGCTAATTTAACAGCTTCTATTCGGAGCCTACTTGGCTATAAAACAGAGGAACTCCGTAAAAATGGCGGTCTCACCAATGCCAGTGTGACCATTTTGACAACAGATGATTTTGAGCACTTTTACTTAGAAACTTGGAATGATACTTCTTATTTGGAAGACTAAAAAACACTGATCTTGTGATCAGTGTTTTCTTTTAGCTTATTTCATAGTTGGGAAGAGCAATACGTCACGGATAGTAGTCGTATCAGTAAGGAGCATGCAGAGACGGTCGATACCGATTCCCAATCCTCCTGTTGGTGGCATACCATATTCAAGAGCTTCTACATAATCGTAGTCAATTCCAGTTGCTTCGTCGTCTCCCAATTCTTTGGCACGTGCCTGCGCTTCGAACCGTTCCAATTGGTCGATTGGATCGTTCAATTCTGTAAAGGCATTAGCATATTCCTTGGTCATGATGAAGAGCTCGAAACGATCTGTGAAACGAGGATCCTCGTCATTCTTCTTAGCCAATGGTGATACAGCTACAGGGTGTCCATAGACAAAGGTTGGTTGTGTCAAGGTTTCTTCCACATATTCTTCGAAGAAGGCATTGATAATATGCCCCACTTCAGTGTAGTGTTTTTCAACTGGCACATGTTTTTCTTTAGCAAGGGCTACTGCTTCTTCAAAGCTCATTTCCTTCCAGAAATCAACACCAGCAATTTCCTTGATTGCATCCACCATGTGGACACGCTTGAATGGTTCATTGATCTTGATTTCAGTTCCTTGGTAGTTAACAGGACCATCCCCATGAATAGCTTTCGCAGCGTGTTGGATAATTCCTTCCGTCAAGTCCATAATATCTTGGTAGTCAGCATAAGCTTGGTAGACTTCGATGGAAGTGAATTCTGGATTGTGGGTAGCATCCATTCCTTCGTTACGGAAGATACGGCCAATCTCATAAACGCGCTCCATTCCACCAACAATCAAGCGTTTCAAGTGAAGCTCGGTCGCGATACGAAGTACCATGTCAATGTTTTGGGCATTGTGGTGAGTGATAAACGGACGCGCAGATGCTCCACCAGCTTCATTGTGAAGAACAGGTGTTTCTACTTCAAGGAAGCCTTGACCATCCAAGTAACGACGGATTTCTGAGATGATTTTCGAACGGGTTACAAAGCGGTTAAAGCTTTCACGGTTAGAAATCAAATCCAAGTAGCGTTTGCGGTAGATGGTTTCCACATCAGACAAGCCATGGAATTTTTCAGGCAAGGGACGAAGGGCTTTAGACAAATGGGTGATGTGAGTAGCTTTGATGGAAAGCTCACCCATGTCAGTCCGCATCACTTCTCCTTCTACCCCAAGGAAATCTCCAAGGTCAGCCTTTTTGAAAATTTCATAATTTTCTTCACCAACTGCGTCTTTCCGAACGTAAATTTGGATCTGACCTTCACGGTCTTGAAGGTGGGCAAAACCAACCTTCCCTTTACCACGTTTGGTCACAAGACGGCCTGCAATAATGGCTGTTTCGTTCAAGTCATGAAGTTGTTCTTTATCTAATTCTGAATATTTTTCTTTCAATTGACCAGAATCTGCAGTTCGTTCGAATCGCTTTCCAAATGGGTCGATTCCTTGTTCACGAAGGGCCGCCATCTTTTCACGACGGACAATCTGCTGGTCATTTAATTCTTCCATATGTTCAGTAGTCATTTGGAACCTCCTAAGTTATTCTCCCCTATTTTATCATATTTGACGGGGAAATACACTATTCTTGAGCAGGAAAAATGAAAAAAGGAATGGAAGGAAAGGGTTCCTTCTCCCTTTTCCATCACATTCCATTCATTCATAATCAAATTTTACTTCATCCGAGTCAACTATATAGGTCATTCATCCTTATTCATAGCGAAGAGCTTCAATCGGATCGAGTTTTGATGCCTTGCTTGCTGGTAAGATACCAAAGACAATTCCGACACAAGCTGAAAAGATGATACTTCCGATAGCCACTGACATGGAGACGACTGGTGGTCCTTCTAGAGCACCTGCGGCAGCTGTGGCGATGAGGGCATTGACACCATAGGCCAATCCCAGACCGAGAATTCCTCCCATCATGGTCAAGACCATGGATTCGATGAGGAATTGAATCAAGATTTTTCCACGAGTAGCTCCAAGAGCTTTTCTCAGACCGATTTCACGTGTCCGCTCAGTCACAGATACCAACATGATATTCATGACCCCAATCCCACCAACGAGAAGGGAGATTCCTGCAATCGCTCCGATGACTGTTGTCATAATACTGAGCATTTGATTGGTCTGCTCCAAGATACTATCCATGTTAAAGATTTGGAACTCTCCTTGGCGAACTCCCGATAACTCGGTTAATTTTTTCGCCGCTTCGATCCCAGTTGGTTTAATCTGTTTGACATCCGGGATATGCACCACAATAGTAGAAATTTCTTCTGTTCCAAATTCTGAAGCTACTTGGGTATTGGCCATCAAGGCACTTCCTCCAGAAGAAACCCCGTATAATGCAGATCCAGCATTTGGATCCTTGAAGATCCCTACCACCCGATAGTTGTTGTCTCCGACAGCAACCACTTGGTTGAGGGCACTTTCCGTCCCAAATAAGGTCGAAGCTAAGCCTTCATCCAACATGATGACCCGTGAGAAACTCTGATAATCTGAAGGATTCAGTTTTCTTCCTGAAACCAATTCAAATTTTCTTACTGAGAAATAAGTATCATTGACTCCCATGATATTGACCCCTTCAGATTTTTTCTTCTGATAGGAGATAGTGGCATTGGCCGTATTACCAACATAGTAGCCATCAATGCCAGGAATCTTGGTCAATTCCTTGACCCATTCTTCTTGAACGACGGGTGGTGTTTCAAGGATTGGGTTGTCAACGTCCTCGCTACTTTCCTCTCCATAGCCAGCTGGCGGTGACATTCCTTGGTCTTCTTCACTGGCAACACCGCCTTCGCCACCACCTTCTGCGCCTCCTTCTTCTGAGACAGGTTCCGGGCCAAGATTAAAACCAGTCATGTAGCCACTCTTTCGGGCGGAATAGGAAATCTGAACATATTGTTGATCCTTGGTAAAGGTCTTAGTCACTCCCGCTTTCATCCCATCTCCGAGAGCCATGATGACAACGACTGAGGCAACCCCGATGATAATCCCTACCATGGTTAAGAACGATCTCATTTTATGTCCCATAATGGAACTAATAGCGAATTTCCAGTTCTGCATCAGGCCCTCCTTTCGTTGCGGCTATCCGAAGAAATCACTCCATCTCGAATGACAATCTGACGTTTGGCATAGGCAGCAATCTCCGTTTCATGGGTCACCATGATAATGGTTTTTCCTTCTTGATTGAGGGCTGTCAAAAGCTCCATAATCTGATCGCCGGTCTTGGAGTCAAGAGCTCCTGTTGGTTCATCCGCTAAGATAATAGAAGGATGATTGACCAAAGCACGCGCGATGGCCACCCGTTGTTTTTGCCCTCCAGACAATTCCGAAGGAAGGTGGTGCATCCGCGTATCTAGCTCAACTTTCTTTAAAAATTGTTCAGCTAATTCTTTTCTTTTAGAAGGATTTACTCCTGCATAAATCAAGGGAAGCTCGACATTTTGAAAGGCATTGAGTTTCGATAGGAGAAAGAATTGTTGGAAGACAAAGCCTATTTGCTCATTGCGAACCTGGGCTAATTTCTTCTCACTAAGATTTCCTACCTCTTCCCCTTCCAAGCGGTATTCGCCACTGGTCGGACGATCCAGAAGACCGATGATATTCATTAGGGTAGACTTCCCAGAACCGGAAGGTCCCATAATAGCTAGAAATTCCCCTTCTTCCACATCTAAATGGATATCCTTTAATACCTGTAGGGTTTGATCGCCATTTTGATAACTTTTATTGATGTTTTTCAGCTCAATCAATTTTGTCATATTTTCCGACCTCTTTCCCATCTTCCAAATCGCCAGAAGGGTTGATGATCACTTGCGCATCTTTCTTCAAACCAGATAAGACTTCTTGATTTTCTGCATCTGCATTTCCTAAGGTAACATTGACTTTTTTAGCCTTGCCAGCTTCAATGGTCCAAACATAGCTTTGATCACCGTCAGATAAGACACTTGTCACAGGAACTAAAGGATGGATGGTTGAACTTTTTACTTCAATATTGACAGAGAAACCTTGTTTCAAATCACCAATCTCACTGGTAATATCTACCGTAAACGGATATTTAGCTCCCCCTGTTCCTTGTCCAGAACCTGCGGCATTTGCACCAGCCTGACCAGCATCTGTCGGATAGTTGGCAACGTAGCTAATCTTTCCAGTCCATTTTTTTCCAGGATAGACCTTAGAGGTTAAGGTCACTTCTTGACCAACTGAAATGTTGGCTAGATTGTATTCAGACAACTCACCTTTTACTTGAAGGTTACCGTTGCTGACGATATGAACCAGGGTTTGGTTGGTTCCGGTTGTTGATTTGGAAACGTCTTTATTGACTTCTACAACCGTTCCATCTGTACTACTTTTTACGGTTGTAGCATCCAACAAAGCCTTGGCTTTTTCCATATTGGCTACTGCATCTGCACGAGCATCGCGCAAATCACCCACTTGTGTATCCAAGGAGCGTTGGGCTTGAGAGGCCGAACTACTATCTGCTTCCTCATCCCCTGTTGTATCAATGGTCACTCCATTGGTCAAGAGATCGTTCAATTGACGATCTGCCTTATTGACCGCACGTACCGCCGCGTCATAGGCAGCTTGCGCTTCTGTACTACTATATTGAACAATAGCTTGGCCAGCGGTTACTTGATCCCCGACATTCACTAGGATGGATTGCAAATCTCCTTTGGTTCCGTCAAAGTAAATATATTGTTCTTGATTGGCTGTGACCTTACCTGTCAATAATACTGATGAAGCAATTGAACCTTCTTTGACTGTTTGAACCATAGGAGTCATATCCACCAACTCCTCAGGGCTATTGCTAGATTTTCCAAAAGCAAGCCAGGTCCCAATTCCTACGACTGCTAGTGCAGCGCCTGTAGCTGTAACGATTTGCCATTTTTTAAATTTTTTCATTTATTTCCTCCAGTATTCGAAAGCGTTTCAAATTATAAGTTTAGTATATCATATTTCCTTATTTTTCAATTCAAAATCATCTGTTTTGCAAGTTTTTTTTGCTATCTTGTTTTCTCCTCCTACTCAACGATGGCAATTTCTTGATTTTTGTAACCTATGTTGTTACAATGAAGGTGTAAATCAACAAAGGAGTACTAACCATGAAAGAATTTGATATTATCTCCATTGGTGGAGGTAGCGGAGGGATTGCTACCATGAACCGGGCTGGAGAACATGGAGCCCGCGCTGCTGTTATTGAAGAAAAGCAGCTAGGTGGAACCTGTGTCAACAAAGGATGTGTCCCTAAAAAAATTATGTGGTATGGCGCCCAAATTGCTGAAGCCATTCGTGATTACGGTCCAGATTATGGGTTTACTTCTGAACAGACCAATTTTGATTTTGCGACCTTAAGAAAAAATCGCGAAGCTTATATTGATCGGGCTCGTTCTTCTTATGATGGTAGTTTTAAACGAAATAGTGTGGAGTATATCCAAGGTCGCGCACGCTTTGTCGACCCTCATACAGTTGAAGTCAACGGGGAAACCATCAAGGCTAAACACATTGTGATCGCTACAGGGGCTCATGCTTACATCCCAGATCTAGTTGGAGCAGAACTAGGAGAAACCTCTGACGATGTCTTTGCTTGGGAAGAACTACCAAAATCAGTTGCCATTATTGGCGCTGGCTACATTGCGGTAGAACTAGCCGGTGTCCTCCATGCCCTTGGTGTTAAGACAGACCTCTTCGTTCGAGGGGATCGTCCTTTAAGAAAGTTTGATTCTTACATTGTCGATGGCTTAATGGAAGAGATGGATAAACAAGGATTGCCTCTCCATGCTCACAAGGTTCCTGTTCAACTCACGAAGGAAGAAAATGGTCAAATCCGAGTCTATTTCGAAGACCAAACATCTTTTGTCGCTGATCATGTCATCTGGGCAACAGGGCGCAAACCAAACGTCCAAGACCTCAATCTAGAAGCTGCAGGCGTCACCTTAAATGAAAAAGGATTCATTGCAGTAGATGAATACCAGAATACGGTTGTTCCTGGCATCTATGCTCTTGGAGATGTCACGGGCGAAAAAGAATTAACTCCTGTCGCTATCAAGGCAGGGCGTACCCTATCCGAACGTCTCTTTAATGGAAAAACCGATGCTAAAATGGACTACGCAACCATTCCTACCGTTGTCTTTTCTCATCCAGCGATTGGTACAGTCGGTCTCACTCAAGAAGAAGCCGAAAAACAATATGGAAAAGACGCTATCAAGGTCTATACTTCAAGTTTCGCCTCTATGTATTCAGCTGTGACCCAGCATCGTCAGTTGGCTAAATTTAAACTCATCACTGTAGGACCGGATGAAACCGTTGTCGGTCTCCATGGTCTTGGGTATGGGGTAGATGAAATGATCCAAGGATTTGCTGTTGCTATCAAGATGGGAGCCACAAAAGCTGATTTCGATGCGACAGTCGCTATTCATCCAACTGGATCCGAAGAATTCGTTACTATGCGCTAATATCAGAAAAGGTTTGTTCGACAAACCTTTTTCTTCTGTTTTTATTTTAATGGATCATCATTGGAGCTACCATAGTCTAATCTTTCATTTTAACTTTCATTCCTTACATTTTTGTAAGATAACAAGGTTTGATAAGATAACAATCAGATTCACTAATAGATTTCAACATCCATATAAAAGAGCCCGAAGATACGCTTCAGACTCTGTTTATTTAAGGCAAGATAGCAATGGCACGGACAGGTGAACCAGTTGCCTTGTCCCAGTGAGGGAAGGCAATTGAAATCAAGGCACCTACGGCAGGCACTTGATCCAAGTGGTTCAAGACTTCTACTTGGTAGATATTTTGCTCCAAAAGGTAGTATTCATTGACCAAGCCGTGTTCTGCTGCTGGAATACCAGCATCTGTGTCAAAGGTTTCATGACCCACAGCCTTAACATGGCGTTCATGAATCAAAAATTCCAAGGCTTCACGGCTCCATCCTGGACTTTGTTGAACCCCATTTTCATCAAGGTTACGCATAGCATCTTGATCTGGCCAACGTTTTGACCAATCACTACGGAAGGCAACAAAAGCTCCTTCTACAATTTGTCCATGTTCAGCTTCAAAATCTAAGATATCTTGTTTGCTCAAGATAAAGTTTGGATTGGCTGCTACTTCTTTAGACTTGTCGATAACATAGAGTGGCAAGAGGAGATCTTTGAGGTCAATCTCATCCAACCAACGGCCCCCTTCTACAAAGTGAATTGGTGCATCAATATGCGTTCCGTATTGACCAACCACTGTAAATTTTTGAACATGGAAACCATCTTTTAATGTGAAAAGGTCTTCTTGTTGCAAGGCAGGAAGAGCTGGGAAGTGTGGGCTTTCTGCATTGATTTGGTGACTCAAGTCCACCCATTTTTTAGCTTGCAATTCTTTATAAATACTTAGTAAATCTGACATATGGATTCCTTTCCTATAAGTGCTACATGGCATAAATGAATAAGGTTATTATAACAGTCTATCCCATCATCCACAATGATTTGCGTTAATCTTGTTTTCTTGAATGGGATATAGTTTCAAACTATAATTATAGAAAGCATCAAAAAAGAGGCTGGGACAAAAGTCCTAGCCTCTCAATTGTATTTGGATTATCGAGCAAGACGCAGTGGTTGAGTGGGCTCTACCACGCTGATTTCATCAGCTTTTACAGCCCTACTCAACTGTGCGGAGGTGGGACGACGAAATCGAATTCTAACGAATTACCGATTTCTGTCCTACTCTCTTTCTTACTCAGCCTATTACTGTTTAAATGCATCTAGCAGAACTTGGAATTCTTCGTTGGTCAAAGTGATCCCCTTGCCCATCTTCGTATGGTCTGGGCTCCAAGTTCGGATATCATACTTGGCAGGTGCTCCATTAAAGCTAACCCGGTTTAACTCCTTGGTCCATCCTTTTTCATTTTCAGATAAGACCAAGAGTTGTTCTTCAATTTCAAAACTAAAATCTGCCATTTAATACTCCTTTCAATGTCTTTCACCTTAATAATTCGTAAAAAATTTTACAAAATGAATGAAATTTTCTATAATATATTGTATCAACTTATGGAGAATTATGCTATGAAAAGATTTCTTGAGCTTCTCAAGGACCGAGCCAATGAATTTTTCAACGATAAAACCTCTCTACCAGCTCCTTTAGAGGATGGTAAAACGATTCAGATTATTGAACTGGCCCTTCGAAAAAAACAAGGAGTCCATGTCATCTTCCAAAATAAGAGTTTTACAGGCGATATCGTTAAATATGATCAGGAACGAAAACAACTTATTGTCAAGAATTTTAAAAAGAGTATGTCAACCATCATTCGAATTTCTGACATTCAAAAGATTAGTCTCGTTCCACATACGATTCGAATCGCACAACAAAAAACACCGTAAACTTCCAAGCTCGCGAAGCATGCGGTGTTTTTTTTTACGTTTTATGCACGAACTGTTTGGCTGGTTCCATCCTCTTTATAGAGGTTGATCAAGCCTTCTTTAAGAGCACGGATCATATCACCTGGTTCAACTGGAGTTGACATATGAATGGTCAATAACTCCATCGGATTTGGAGCCCGATCAATTTTATTGCCCTTGGCATCATGCAAATCTTCAATGACTGTTTCAAAATGACGGAACCCAGGTCCGTAAAATTCTACTTGGTCTCCTTCATTGATGACATTCCGTTGTCGAATGGTCGCAATTTGCTTGTCCGCATCATAGGCTACCACTTCTCCGACAAACTTGTACTCTGGAATCTTCCGACGAGCCCCAAACAGTTGCTCGTTTTCAGATGGTGTTCCGTAATAGAATCCTGTAGCCAACTCACGTTGGGCTACCTTCCACATTTCATCAATCAAGTCTTGCTTAATCGCTTCAAACTTTTCAGGACTTTCCAAATAAGCATCAACAGCTGCCTTGTAGCAGTTCGTTACGGTAGAGACATAGTGAATGGACTTCATCCGACCTTCAATCTTGAGACTGTCCACTCCATTTTCAATCATATCAGGGATATGGTCAATCATCGACATATCCACTGCTGACATCGAGAATTCTTCAGGGATTTCCCCTTTGAGACTCTTACGTTCTTGGCCAAATGGCATATCATAGAGATCATACTTCCAACGACAAGATTGGGAACATCCGCCACGGTTGGCATCCCGCATACTCATATGATTGGACAAGGTACAACGGCCAGAGTAGGAAATACACATTGCTCCATGAACAAAGGCTTCAATCTCAACGTCCGTCCGCTTACGAATTTCCGCTAGTTCTTCCATTGAAACTTCCCGAGCCAAAACGACCCGTGTCAAGCCCAAGTCTTTCCAAAACTCGAGGGTTTCATAGTTGGTGGCACTAGCTTGGGTAGAGAGGTGAATTTCCAAGCCGGGAGCCTCTGTCGCTGCGATGGTAATCAAGGCAGGGTCTGAAACAATGACCGCTGCGATTCCGATATCCCGTAAGCGACGGAACCATTCACCAGCTCCAACTTCATTTCCTTCATGCATGACCATATTGGCTGCAACATAGACCTTGGCACCATACTTGGCCGCAAATTGGACACCTTCTTCCATTTGCTCGAAAGTGAAGTTCCCTGCACGGCTACGAAGCCCATAAGCCTGTCCACCAATAAAGACGGCATCCGCACCATAGCGCACAGCAACCTTTAGTTTTTCAAGTGTTCCCGCAGGTGATAGAACCTCAGGACGTTTCAATTGTTTTGTCATCATATCTCCTAGTATATTACAAGTATATTAGTTAGATTATCAATCTTGTCTATTTTATAGCAAATTAAGTTGAAAGGCAATGGTTTGGGAATTGTTTTGACAATTCTCATTCTTTACCATCACCAAAAAGGAAGGCCCGCACTCCTGGCAGGCTTTTCTCCTTTATTTAACCATGTCTGGATCGTAATCATAAAATCCAGTGTCAAGGAAACGATTCTTAGGATGCAATTGGTGAATCTGCTCATCCAATAAGAATGCTTGATCAGATGTGAAGGTCCCAGCTTCTAGAAGCTCTCGTGCTTTCACAAAACACTTGGCAATTTCCACAAAGTTTTGACCAGGTGTATAAATCCCCTCTAACTTCCAGTGGGTAAAACCATGCTCGACTAACTCAGAGAGTTTGGTCATCAAATCCAGGTCATTATTGGCAAAAATATGAGTTCCATGCTTGTCCTCAAAGATAGAATAGTGGCTTTCTGGATCTCCTGGTTCTGCCAAAAAGAGATCTCGCTCTCTCGTCTTTTCGTCATCGATGTGCGTAAAATTGTAGTAATTCTGCAAAAGAGGGCGTTTGGAATGATGAATCACACTGGCCCCATAAACCAATACTTCAGCAGGAATCTCTAAGATTTCTGGCATCTTGAAAAGCTCTGCAGATGGGATTTCTCGAGCAAGAACTGCTTCTGAAGCACCAGCCTTTTGTCCCCAGAAATTAATCTGACGGCTACTTGTCACCATAGTTGAAGCATCATAAATTGTTTTAAAGCTGTAGCCATCCCGCTTCAATACATAAAAGACGCCTGCATCTCCTACCGTGATATAATCGACGTCAATCGAAGCAAGGAGATCTAAAAATGGTTTGATACGATCCATCATGTCTTGGTGCATCAAGGCATTGACAGCCACTGTCATTTCCTTACCTGCCGCATGGACTAGATCAGAAATTCGACTTAATTCGTCATACGAGAAAGTGTGAGGAAGTCGTAATCCAAATTCCTTTTCGCCGACATAAATACGGTCCACACCTACTTCTAGAAGGGCTTGAACCTGTTCAATACTTTCAGCTGTAGCTGTAATAATTATCTTTTTCATGAAAACTATTATACCAAAAAAGTTATTTTGCTCTCTAAATTTCTTAATTTTGTAAAAATTGTAACAGTTTTGTAACATTTCTATGCTTGAAAACGTGTTAAAATAATAGAGTACTGTTAGGAGAGAGAAATATGCCCGCAAGAAAACTTAGAATTGTTGAAGAATACGACTATGTCGAAGTCCCTCTTCAACAAGAGAATACAACAACTAATTATGATTTTAACCTTGATACTGAACCAGCTCCGCAATTAAGTGAGCTACTATTTTTCCTTAATATTGCTGTGTTTTGTGTCTTAACTGTTTTATTTAGTTTCGTCTTTTTATCAATGAAGATGAATACCTTCTTTGCTTTTGCCTCAGCAATTGCTTGTAGTTTGGGAAGTATCCAAGCTTTCCGTATTTTCCAGTTAAAACGGAAACAGGACTAAGATTAATTTTTTAGCCTCCTTCGGGAGGCTTTTTGGCATTCCCCATCCTCGTTTGTCATCTCATAAAAGAAATCCCTCACCATTGGTGAGGGATTATTTTATTCTTCTTCTACAGCTGTTTCTTTGATCTCTTCTTCCACTTCTGGAAGAGCTGTTTCTTCTAATTCAAGGACAATCTCTTCACTTTCTTTTTCCTGTTTAGGCTGGAAAGGACTTGCTTGATTGCCGGTCTTTTGCTGGATTTTTTCCTTAATCGTTTGGATAGCATCTTGTGAAAATTCTACCACATCCTGCGTCTTATCTTTCACTGTCTCGATAACAGTGTCTTTGTTGATCTCGCCACTTTCAACTTTTTCCTTGGTTTGCTGAATAGCGTCTGATGCTTGCTTGGATAGTTCCATTGCAGATTGTTTCACAGAATCATGAACTTCTTGTGGGTTCTCTTGGTATTCTTTTATAAAACCTTTGACTTTACCAGTCAACTCTTTCCCTTTTTTGGTTGTCAGGAAGTAGGCTGCGGATGCGCCAGTGATCGTTCCAATTAATAATGATGATAAACGTCCCATAAGGTACCTCTTTTCTTATTTAAATAATTTCATAGCCATGCGAGCTGCTTTTAATCCGACGGATGTTTTAACAGTCTTTCCACCAACAACGACAGCTTTTTTGCTAATCTGACGAGCCTGATCATTCAAATCTGATACAGATACAGACAAATCTGCCACTGCAGTGAAGAGTGGATCAATGGTTGCAACCTTTTGATTCAAATCTTCTGTCAAAACATTCACTTTTGCTAACAACTCATTGGTTTGGTGTAAGGTTACATTCACATCTGATGTCAAGGTCTTAATCGTTACCTGAGTCTCATCTACAACTTTTCCAATCTTTGAAAACAAGATAATCAAGTAGATGACCAAAACTACTAAAGCTAACCCTAAAAGCCCATAGGCAATTTCAATAAACATTTCTTTTCTCCTTAATCTATTTCCGTTCTATAAAATGGTGCATTCTTTTTTCGTTGATAGATCATGATGCTGATACCAAGTAGGATGAGGATCAGGGAAAGCCATTGTGATACTCGAATTCCCAAAAACATCAAGCTATCTGTCCGCATTCCTTCAATAATCATTCGACCAAAGCCATACCAGATTAGATAGAAAGCAGTAATTTCGCCCTTTCTCAACAGTTTCGGACGACGACGCAAGTAAAGAATCAGTACAAAACCAAGCAAGTTCCAACAAGATTCATATAAGAAGGTCGGTTGACGGTAATGTCCATCGATAAACATCTGATTACGAATGAAAGAAGGTAAATAATCTAAATTCTTAACAATGGCTCCGTAGGCTTCTTGGTTAACAAAATTGCCCCAACGGCCAATACTTTGAGCAATCATGACACTCGGTGCAGCGATATCTAAGAAATCAACTGGATCAATCAAACGACTGCGTGAAAATAGGTAGAGGACTAGAGCCCCTGCCAGGAGTCCACCATAGATAGCAATCCCACCGTTCCATACGGCAAAAATCTCTCCTGGGTGTTCCCTGTAATAAGACCATTGAAAAATAACATAGTAAAGACGAGCCCCTATGATTGCTACTGGAAAAGCAATCAGAATGAAATCAATAATATCGTCTGACTCTATCCCTTTACGAGGGGCTTCTTTCATAGACAGGATAACCGCCAAAAGGAGACCGAGGACGATACAAATCGCATACCAGCGAATGCTAAAGGGACCAAGTTGAATGGCTACTGGATTCATACTTTCACCTCATTCTGATCAATCAACTGGGTCAATCGATCTTCAAAGGTTTTAGTAGCATCATATCCCATTTCTTTGGCGCGGTAGTTCATCGCAGCTGCTTCAATGACAACGGAAATATTGCGACCTGTCTTAACAGGGATGCGAATTCTTGGAATAGTCACTCCACAGAACTCAATTTCTTCTGCATTATTGCCAAGACGATCGTAGGTTTGTTCCTTGGTGTAGTTTTCTAAATAGACCGCGATTTGAACCTGTGAAGAATCTTTCACAGCACTGGCACCATAGAGACTCATGACATCAATAATCCCTACTCCCCGAATCTCTAACATATGGCGTAGAATTTCAGCGGGCTCACCCCACAAGGTCATCTCATCACGGGCGAAGACATCTACCCGGTCATCTGCTACCAAACGATGGCCTCGTTTGACGAGCTCTAACCCAGTCTCACTCTTCCCGATTCCACTATCTCCTTGGATCAGAACCCCCATGCCATAGATATCCATCAAGACACCATGGACACTAGTTCTTTCCGCAAGGAGAGAATCTAGGTAGCTTGACAGTTCACCAGACAGGCGACTAGTTGGAACGCGACTGCTTAAAATCGCGATTTGCTTTTCCTCAGCGGCGCGAAGCATTTCTTCGGGAACCTCTAGATCCCGCGCGATGATGAGTACCGGTGTTTCCGGCTGGAACATCTTTCTCAAAACTTGGTGACGATTGTGGGAGGTCATCTTGATGAGGTAAGACCACTCTTTCATCCCAACCAATTGAATTCGTTCTGGAGTATAGTAATCAAAATATCCTGTCATTTCAAGTCCAGGACGTGAAATATCTGCCGTTGTGATTTCTTTTTCAAATAGGCTTTCATTGCCGTACACAACCTTCAAACGAAGCTTATCAATTAAATCTCGGACTGTTATTGCCATAGGCTTCTCCCTTTTTGTTTTCTCTTACTATTATAGCAAATTATCCCAGGTAAGACTTGCTCAAGCATCTTTTTTTAGTATCGAAACTGATGCTATTATTCTCACACTCATTCCAGTACTATTTGATGTTTCTCTTTATCCTTGTTATCCCATATTTCTATCGTTTCTTCATTTTAAAAAAAAGATGAGAGTGGGACAGAAATCGGTAATTCGTTAGAATTCGATTTCGTCGTCCCACCTCCGCACAGTTGAGTAGGGCTGTAAAAGCTGATGAAATCAGCGTAGTAGAGCTCACTCAACCACTGCGTCTTGCTCGATAATCCAAAGACAATTGAGAGGCTAGGACTTTTGTCCCAGCCTCACATTCTTATTCGATTCATGAAAATTCTTTAAAAGAATGGATCATCGTCTTTGATTACCTGTGCATCCTTCCGTTTGCGAGGTCCGAGGCCATACTCTTCTCTTTCAAGGTCTTCTTTATACGGCAAGGAGAAGGCACACAGGCAATAAATAGCCAAGCCTACAAGCCCATAAGCATGAAAGATACTAAAGAGCACAAAGAGAAAACGCAATAGGTTTGCATCGAGCCCAAATCGATCCGCTAGTCCAGCAAATACTCCGAAAACGATTCTGCCTCGACGTAATTTATAAAAAGTTGGATTCAAGGGCCTACCTCCTATTATTTTAGAACAGTATATCCCGAAATCAAGTCACTGTCATCCGACTCAAGGCCGATTTCCTGGATCAATTGTCCCTTGATACTTAAGTAGTCCTCGACACCGCCCACAGCGGTACTTTTGCAGATCAATCTGCCGCTTTCTCCTGAATTCTTGCCCACAGCTCGTACAAACATAAATCTTATAGTTTCCCTTATCAACTGAAGGGGCATACCGCAAGCCGTCTACTTCTCTAAGCAAGGTCTTGAAGTCCTGATCCTGATGGCGATAGCCCTTTTTCATATAGTAGAGATGGTAGTGACACAACTCATGACGGACAATCTTTCGAAAAATTTCCCAGCCATATATCTCTAGGATTCTAGGATTGAAATCCAGATGGCCATCTTTAGGAAAGAAGCGACCGCCGGTCGAACGCAAGCGAGGATTCCAGATGGCTTGGTGAAGAAAAGGGCGACCAAAATCTTCCAGCGATACTTCTTGAACGTATTTAGTCAGATTCATGTGGTGCCAAGAGGGAAAGATTTACTTTTTCCCGTTCTAAATCAATCTTGTAGACCCAAACGGTCACTAGGTCACCAACTGAAACAACTTGACTTGGATGCTTGATAAATTGCTGACTCATCTGTGAAATGTGGATCAAACCATCTTCATGAATCCCAATATCGACAAAGGCTCCAAAGTCAACAACATTGCGGACAACTCCTTCTAATTTTTGACCAATCTTCAAGTCTTTCAAATCAAGAACATCCTGGCGTAGGACAGGAGCATCAAAAGAATCACGTAAATCGCGACCTGGTTTGAGAAGATCTGCGACAATATCTTTCAAGGTTTCAGGACCAATTTCAAGTTCCTGGGCCATAGAAACCGTGTCAATTTGTTTCAATTTGGCTTGGGCCTCTTCATCCATTTCCGTGATCCCTAGTAAGGTAAAGAGCTTCTTCACTGCAGGGTAACTTTCTGGATGGACCCCTGTCCGATCGAGGAAATTCTCACTTTCTGGGATCCGTAAGAAACCAGCTGCTTGTTCAAAGGCCTTGGCTCCCAGACGAGGAACTTTTTTGATCTGTGCCCGAGAGGTGATCAACCCTTCTTCTTCCCGGTACTTCACGATGTTCTCAGAAATGGTTTTATTGAGACCAGCCACGTGGGACAAGAGGGCTGGACTAGCAGTGTTAATATTAACCCCGACTTGGTTTACCACGGTATCAACTACAAAATCAAGGCTTTCAGATAATTTCTTCTGGCTGACATCATGCTGGTACTGGCCGACTCCAATTGATTTTGGATCAATCTTAACCAACTCAGCCAGTGGATCCTGCAACCGACGGGCAATGGAGATGGCTGAGCGCTTTTCAACCGTCAGTTCTGGAAACTCATGGCGAGCCAATTCACTAGCTGAATAGACAGATGCCCCGCTCTCGTTCACAATGACATAGCTGACATTTGGAACTTCCTTGAGAACTTCCGCAACAAAGGCTTCGCTCTCTCGACTAGCCGTCCCGTTCCCGATCGCAATGATTTCCACACCGTATTGACGAATCAGTCGTTTCAGTTCTTCTTTGGCTGCTTCAATTTGTGCTGGTTTAGCCGGCGCAACAGGGTAAATCACCTGGGTGGTCAACATCTTTCCTGTCTGATCGACAACAGCTAATTTAGCTCCTGTTCGAAAAGCTGGGTCAAATCCCAAGACCACGCGCCCCTTGAGGGGAGCAATCAGCAAAAGGTGACGAAGATTTTCAGAGAAAAGCTGAATGGCTCCATCTTCTGCCACTTCTGTCAGTTCTGTCCGAATTCGACGCTCCATAGCTGGAAGCATTTTCTTTTTCAGAGCCTGGTTAATGACTTCTTCAATGTAGCTATTCTTCGATTTAAATCGGGCTTCAAAATGACGAATCAAACGGTCTACAGGATGCTCAAATCCAACCTTTAATACCCCTAATTTCTCTCCACGGTTTAAGGCAAGGGTTCGGTAGCCCTGCATGTTTGCAATCTTCTCAGAAAAATCATAATAGATTTGGAAGACCTGCTTCTCGTCTTTGCTCTCATCCTTCAAGCTAGAGGTGATTAAAGAGTGTTTGCGAATCTCCTGGTAGGTAAGGTTGCGCAATTGTGGATCTTCTGCAATAGCTTCGACCAAGATATCGATAGCACCAGAGATTGCATCCTTTACAGTTGGAAATCCTTCAGATAGGAATTCTTCTGCTGCTGTTTCCAAGTCCTTTTGATCTTGCAGAATCATCCGAGCAAGTGGAAAAAGTCCTGCCTCACGCGCAATGGTTGCCTTGGTCCGGCGTTTTTCCTTATAGGGAAGATACAATTCTTCCACATCCGCCAAATTTTCAGCTTGCTCAATTGCTTCTTTTAAGGCTGGGGTCAGTTTCCCAAGCTCTTCAATCTTAGCGAGAACAGTTTCTTTCCGATCGGCTAAGGCTGTTAAAGACTTGTCCATGTCGATAATAGCTTTGATGGCTACTTCATCTAAATTACCCGTAGCATCTTTTCGATACCGAGCGATAAAGGGGATGGTGGATCCCTCTGCTGTCAAGGTCAAAACAGTATCAATTTGTTTGAGACTGACGCCCAATTCTTGGGCTATTTTTTCATATTTTTCCATAGCTTCTATTATACCATAGAAGGCCTTCTATACTGCTTTTTCATCTTACTTTTAGACTTGATTTTCCCCTCTTTTATGAGAATTTGATATAATGAGAAAAAAAGAAAAGGAGGCCTATCATGGCGATTAAATTTTCAAAAACAGACGATTTAGACAAACTCTTTGAGGAATTTGCTGTCTTCCCAGATCCCCCTCAAGTCACTTTACCAGATGACAAGAAGAATGAGAAAGCAGGGGAAAAAGAGCAGAAGGATTCTAACAAATGAGTTTCTTCCAACAACTGCCAACCAGTGTCCTTCAGGCTGGAGCGATTTTTCTTTCGATTATGATTGAAGCCCTTCCCTTTGTTTTAATTGGAAGTATCATTTCAGGGGCGATTGATGTCTACATTACCCCTGAAAAAGTCTACCGAGCCCTTCCCAAAAATAAATGGGGGAGAATTCTATTTGGGACCTTGATTGGCTTTATTTTCCCTTCCTGTGAGTGTGGTATCGTCCCCATCATCAATCGCTTTTTAGAGAAGAAGGTACCTAGCTATACAGCTGTGCCCTTCCTAGTGACAGCCCCGGTTATTAATCCCATTGTCCTCTTTGCCACTTATTCTGCCTTTGGCAATTCTATTCAAATGGCTTTCTTACGAGCGATCGGCTCTATCCTGGTGGCGACTGTTCTGGGAATTTTCCTAGGTTTTTTCCAAACAGCTTCTATTCAACGGGCCAACCGCAAGGAAGTCCATCTTCATGACTTTTCAAAACTATCTGCCGGTCAACGCTTCTTCCAAGTGTTTGTGCAGGCCATTGACGAGTTTTTCGACACTGGACGCTATCTGGTCTTCGGTTGTTTATTTGCCAGTGTGGTTCAGGTTTATGTGCCAACTCGCGTGCTAACTTCTATTTCAGCGACGCCACTCCTAGCCATACTCCTCCTTATGCTTCTCTCCTTCCTCCTCTCCTTGTGTAGTGAGGCGGACGCTTTTATCGGCTCTTCCCTTCTCTCGAGTTTTGGCTTAGCTCCCGTTTTAGCCTTTCTGGTTATCGGACCTATGTTAGACGTCAAGAACCTCTTGATGATGAAGAATTATCTGACCAATCGCTTTATTGTCCAATTCATTAGCATCGTCAGTCTCGTTGTCTTGGTTTATGCTTGGTTTGTGGGGGTGGTCCTATGATTCGATTTCTCATTTTAGCAGGCTATTTCGAAATTACTATGTATTTGCAGCTTTCTGGTAAGCTAAACCAATACATCAATATGCACTATTCTTATTTAGCCTATATCTCTATGATTCTTTCCTTCCTCTTGGCTGTTGTCCAGCTCTATATTTGGATGAAGAATCTGCCCGTTCATAGTCACCTCACCAGTAAAAAAGCCAAAGTCATGAGTATTCTTCTGCTCCTGATTCCCTTGATTGTAGGGATTGGCTTCCCGACAGTGACCTTGGATTCCCAAACGGTTTCAGCCAAGGGCTATCATTTTCCCATCGCGGCTGGCTCTTCCAAAGATATTCAAAATGATGAGGGGACAACCAACCAATACCTCAAGCCAGATACTAGCAGTTATTTTACCAAGTCTGCTTATGAATCTGAGATGAGGGCTGCAGCCAAGAAGTACCTCAAGCAAGATCATATCCAGATCACGACAGAAAACTATATGGAAGTCATGGAAGTGATCTACGACTATCCAGATGAATTTGCTGGAAAAACCTTTACCCTAACCGGCTTCATTTATAAGGATCCCCAGGATCCGGGCAGTCAGTTCCTTTTCCGTTTTGGAATTATCCACTGTATCGCTGATTCAGGAGTCTATGGTTTGTTAACCAAAGGAGCCTCCCAAACCTATGACGATAATACCTGGGTCCAGGCTACTGGAACTCTCAAGATTCAATACCATAAACAACTTGGCCAAACCCTTCCTATCTTAGAAATAAAGGAAGCCCACTCAGTAGAAAAACCTACGAATCCTTATGTCTATCGGGTCTTCTAAAGGACGTTAAACATCTCTCGGTTGTGACCTTTCGGTCCAACCTTTTTTAGTGGCTTCTTCCACTTTCATTCTCTTTTAAAGTCCGAATCCTTTTACTTTCAAAGAGAAATTTTCTGAATTTTATGGTAGAATATGGTTTATCAAGTTAGAAAATAGGTATGAACATGTCCTCAAAAGTAATTGTAACCATTTTCGGGGCCAGTGGAGATTTAGCTCAACGCAAACTCTACCCTTCCCTTTTTAGACTCTATAAAGCCGGAAATCTTTCCGAGCATTTTGCAGTGATAGGAACTGCTCGTCGACCTTGGAGCAAAGAATACTTTGAATCCGTTGTCGTTGAATCCATTTCGGATTTAGCAGACAGTCCTGAACAGGCGCAAGAATTTGCCAGCCATTTTTACTACCAAAGCCACGATGTCAATGATACGGAGCACTACATCAAGCTTCGTGAACTTCAAAATCAGCTCAACGATACCTACCAAGCTGAACATAATAAACTCTTCTTCTTATCCATGGCACCTCAATTCTTTGGTACGATTGCCAAACATTTGAAATCTGAAGGCATTGTGGATGGAAAAGGCTTTGAGCGTTTGATCGTTGAAAAACCATTTGGAACGGATTTGGAAACAGCTAGTCAGCTCAACAAAGAACTGGAAGAAACCTTTGAGGAAGAGCAAATTTTCCGGATCGACCATTATCTTGGTAAAGAAATGATCCAGTCCATCTTTGCCCTCCGCTTTGCCAACCTAATTTTTGAAAACATCTGGAATCGTGACTATATCGACAATGTTCAAATCACTTTCGCAGAACGACTAGGAGTCGAAGAACGTGGTGGCTACTATGATGAATCTGGTGCCCTTCGCGACATGGTCCAAAACCATACCCTTCAACTGCTTTCTCTTTTAGCTATGGACAAACCAGCCTCCTTCACCAAGGAAGATATCCGTAAAGAGAAGGTGAAAGTCTTTGAACAATTGGTCAACCCATCTGATGAAGAATTAAAGAAACTATTTATCCGAGGTCAATACCGTTCTGGAAAAATTCAAGGGAAAAAGGACATCTCTTACCGTAGTGAACCAAATGTCAACCCTGAATCCATGACCGAGACCTTTGCCTCTGGAGCCTTCTTTGTGGATAGCGATCGCTTCCGTGGAGTACCTTTCTTCTTCCGTACAGGAAAACGTCTGACCAAGAAGGGTACCCATGTGAATGTCGTCTTCAAACAAATGGACTCTATTTTTGGTCAGGAAATTGCACCAAATGTGCTCACCATCTACATTCAACCAAATGAAGGTTTCTCTCTCAGTGTCAACGGAAAAGAAGTTGGCGAGCAGTTCCAGATTGCTCCCATTTCCTTCGACTATGTAACAGAAGCTACTGCAACTGGTGCTTCTCCAGAGCCTTACGAAAAATTGATCTATGATGTCTTGAACAATGACTCAACCAACTTCAGCCACTGGAACGAAGTTAGAGCCTCTTGGAACTTAATTGACCGAATCGAACACATGTGGGCTGAAAATCAAGTCCCTCTTCATGAATATAAATCTGGAACCATGGGACCTCAAGCTTCCTTTGACCTCTTGAAGGATTACAATGCGGAATGGGTCTGGCAACCAGCAATTGAAGAATAAATTGTCCGACTGACTAAAAGTGCAACTTAAAAACTCATCTCTTTCTTGAGATGAGTTTTTTTGTTTATATCAAGCCTTCTAACAAGCCACGCATAAAGTTTTCAGAATTGAATTCACCGATGTCATCGATTTTTTCACCAAAACCGATTAACTTCACTGGGATATCCAATTCTTCTCGAATAGCAAGAACCACTCCTCCTCGAGCTGTTCCATCAATCTTAGTGAGGACGATACCAGTAATCGGCGTGATCTTAGAGAATTCCTTGGCTTGAACCAGGGCATTTTGTCCTGTAGACGCATCCAAGGCCAAGAAGGTTTCATGAGGGGCTGTAGGATCCACGCGCTTGATAATGCGACCGATTTTTTCTAATTCAGCCATCAGATTGTCTTTATTCTGAAGGCGACCAGCCGTATCAATCATCAAAACATCGACTTGTTCTGCCACTGCTCGTTCCATCCCATCAAAGACCACACTTGCAGGATCTGATTTTTCAGGACCTGTGACAACGGGCACATCCACACGGCGTCCCCATTCAGCCAACTGAGCAACAGCTCCTGCCCGGAAGGTATCTGCTGCGACTAGCATCACTTTTTTCCCTTCCTTCTTGTACTTATGAGCTAGTTTTCCGATAGAAGTGGTTTTCCCAACGCCATTCACTCCGACAAAGAGCATGACGGTCAAACCGTCCTTAAAGTTGATTTGCTCATTGTATTGGCCATCTTTTTCATAGAGATCCACCAATTTTTCAATGATCACGCGACGCAAGGCATCCGGCTTTTTGGCATTTTCCAAGCGTGCTTCATAGCGGAGCTCTTCGGTCAGATTCGAAGCGACCTGGACCCCTACGTCACTCATAATCAAGAGTTCTTCTAACTCTTCAAAAAATTCTTCATCGACAGAACGGAAGTTAGCAAAAAATGCATTAAGCGCAGCACCAAATCCAGTCCGAGTTTTCTTCAAGCTTCGATTGTATTTTTCTTGAACCGTTTCTGTTGGTTGAGCAATTTCTGGCTCACTTGTCGTTTCTTCTACTAGAGGCTCTTCTTCAACCTCTTCTGAAATTTCAGGTTCGCTAGCAGCTTCCTCTACTGACAATTCTGCTTCAAGCTCTTCTGTATCTTCAGGTTCGCTAGTTGTTTCTTCTACTGGAGTGTCTTCTTCAAACTCTCCTGTTTCTTCCTCTGAACTTTCAGTAGTTGCTTCTTCAATTACTTCCTCGGGTTCTTTGGAAAGACTTGAAGTCTCATCCTCTGTTTCATTCTTTGCAAAAATATCCTCATCAAAGGCTTCTTGGGCAAGATCTGATGAAGAATTCAGAGGCTCTTCTTCAAGATTCTCTTCTTGTAATGTTTCTACTTCTATAGTCTGTTCTTCAGGAACAGGAGCAGGTTCGGTTACTTCCTCAGGAGAGGTAGCTTGCTCTAGTTGAGAAGAGCCCTTTTCCTCGATAGCTGTTTCCTGATTTACAGGCTCTTCTGAAGGAACTTCTTCTTCAATAGATGCTGTCGACTCTTGCGATGATCGCGCTGATTCGGCAGCCATTCGCTCTTTTAATTCTGCATAGTAGGCTTCCATTGCCGAAATCTTTGCTTCATCACTTTGTGAAGCCTTTTGAGATACCGGCTCAGCTGGCGAGCTTGCTTTCTCAGGGCTTTCCACAAGCTCTTCTGTAAGATCCTGAACTTGTGGTTTTGTTTCTTCTTTTCTTCCAAATAGTCGGTCAAATAATCCCATTATTGACCCTCCTTCAATACATATTCTTCAATCGCTCTTCCGACTGCATCTTCATCATTGGTGTAGTCTGAGACTAGTGTGGCAATCTCTTTCACCTTATCCACCGCATTAGCCATGGCGATTCCTAGGCCTGCCCATCTTAACATGCTGGCATCGTTGGCTTCATCTCCACACGCCATGACTTGGCTAGCATCGATTCCTAAATACTCCACCAAAGCTTCCAAGCCTCGATCCTTTTGAACGCCTTTGGGGCACCATTCCAAGAGCATGTCTCTGGATTTAAAAATCTCAAAACGCTCCCTTAATTCAGGAGAAATCTTTGGAATAGCGCCATCCAAATAGTCCTGTTGAAAGGCCGTTACACACTTATTGTAGGAAATCTGACTGGACAAATCTTCAATAGAAACGGGAATAAAGTTCAAGTAAGGATTATAGAGAGGGTAAAGAGATTCTTGATCAGATACAAGTGTATAAACAACCCCTTCGCTGATGGCATCTAGGGGCAAACCAAGGGCCTCTGTCTCCTCATAAATACGGACGACATCATCACGAGAGAAAACTGTCTTCGCAATGATCTCCCCTGTATTCTTTTGTACCAAGCCACCATTAAACGTAATGGTGTATTCATCTGACAAGCCGGCAGTCCCAATCTCTTGAAGCAGAAAATCCATAGCCTTGAGGGGACGACCCGTCGTCAAAACTACCTTGACCCCTTTTTCTTGAGCTGCACGAATGGCAGCTAAGTTCCGAGGGGAGATTTTCTTATCTGAGTTTAAGAGAGTACCGTCCAAGTCTAGTGCGATAACCTTAATCTGACTCATAATTCTTCCTCCATGAAGCGAAGGACAGATCCTGTCGAATGGTGAGCTAATACTTTTTCAGCCAATTCCAAAATCTCTGGACGGGCATTTTCTGGCGCAATTGGATGGCCAACAACCTGCATCATATGAAGATCATTGAGGTTATCCCCAAAAGCTAGGACTTGATCTCGACTAATGCCTAGCTGATCCATTAGTGCTTGGATGGCGACTCCCTTGTCCACATAATCCAAGACAATATCAATGCACTCATAACCAGTGGTCATAGCCTTAACACCCTCAACATTTTGGGTAACCCAGGCTTCCCCTTCCGCTAATACTTCTTGGTCAAAATTGGTGGTCATCTTAAAGACAAGATCATCAATTTCTGAAAAATCAGACACCATTTGAATATTTTCATTGTAGTTTTGTGAAGCAGCTAGATAGTCTGGATCAACGGTTTTTAGAACATAGCTCCCACGTTTTCCCGTTAACAAGCACTTATTTTTATCAAAATAAGGACTTTCTTGTAACTTGGCAAACATGGCTTGGTAAAATTCAGGACTCATGGTCGCTTCATAGACATCTTCACCATGAAACTCAACAACACTGCCGTTTTCAGCTATAAAAATAATCTGATCCTGAACCTCTTTAAAGATTGTCTTCAAAGAGAGGAGAGGCCGACCACTTGCTGCCGCAAAGTAGATCCCTTTTTCTTGAAACTTCTTTAATACCTTTAGGAATAAAGCTTGATCAAATTGATGATTTTCATCCAAAAAGGTCCCATCCATGTCTGTTGCGACTAATTTAATTTCCATTATCCATTCCTTCTATATCTTTCAGCTTCACAGATACAATCTTAGAGACTCCAGATTCTTGCATGGTCACTCCGTAGATGGAATCTGCTGCCGCCATGGTTCCCTTACGGTGGGTGACCACAATAAACTGACTTTCCTTATCAAAACGATTGAGGTAATCCCCAAAACGTTTAACATTGGCCTCGTCTAGAGCCGCTTCTACCTCATCCAAGATGACAAATGGAATAGTCTTGACACGAATGATTGAGAAGAGCAGCGCCAATGCTGACAAAGCTTTCTCCCCACCACTCATCAAATTCAAGGATTGAATTTTCTTACCTGGCGGTTGAACAGAAATCTCGACCCCAGCAGACAAGAGATCCCCATCCGTCAAGATGAGATCTGCTGATCCTCCCCCAAACATCTGTTTAAAGGTTATTCGGAAGGATTCACGAATCGCTTCAAACGTAGACTTAAAGCGTTCTTTCACCTCATCATTCATGTCATTAATGGTTTCAAGAAGAAGATTCTTCGCTGCCAAGACATCTTCTCGTTGACTGGAAAGGAAATCAAACCTAGTCTTGACCTCATCGTATTGTTCGATAGCATCAATATTGACAGGTCCTAAGGCTTTAATCGCTTTCTCCAAGTCTTTTAAGACTTGCTCAGACTGAGCTAGATTTTCTAGTTCGTTGGCCTGATTAGATGCCTCTTCAAAACTCATCTTGAATTCATCGGTCAGAGCTAACATCAATTTATTTAGCTTATCCGCCAAGCGATCACGATTGGATTCTGCTTTGGCCTGTAGGCGAATCCACTCCTCATTTTGACGACGGGCTTGTTCCATATGACCCGCTACATCTTCAGACTGGCCTTCCAAATCCTCTAATTCAAATTGCTTACGAATCACAGCTTGCTCCAGAGCGGTTTTCTCTTGAAGGGTTGCTTGCAGTTGTTTTTCAAGGACAGAAACATCGATTTGCTCATGTCGATCTTCTCCCTGCTCAATCGCATATTGGAGAGCTTGGATTTCCCGTTCAGTAGAAGCCAACTCTTGCTGCAAGCGTTCGGAATCTGTCTGGTCATAGGTCAATCGACTCTTCAACTCTGTTTTTTGTAATTGAAGCTTGGCAATGGCTACTCGTAAATTTTCAATTTTCTCAACAACGACATCTTTATTGAGCTTGACTTCTTCAATCTCAGCAGTGACTTGCTCTTTTTCCGCCTCAATTTCTTTCAGCCGCGCTTGCAAGTGATCCCGTTTTTGGAGGAGCTCCTGGTCGCTACCTTCATCCAGCTCTGTACGGATAAGTTCTAACAGTTCTTGGGCATCCAAGAGTTGCTGGTGAGCTTGCTCAAAAGCTAATTGAAGGCGTTGCTCTTCTAGTCGCGCCACTTCTCCTTGGCCTTTCAAAGATTCTAGTTTTTCTTGTGATTGGCTCACTTGGTCCTGTTGCTCTTGAACCTGCCCTTCTACTTCTCGCAAGTTCTTCTGAAGAGAGGCCAATTCTTGGTGCAAGCGATCCAGTTCTGGCTTGATAAAAATCGAATTATTGGTTCGATTCGCTCCCCCTGCATAGGAACCACCCGTGCGCAGTTCGGTTCCATCGAGCGTCACGATACGAACTTGGTAGGCAACTTTGCGAGCAGCCGACTTGGCGTGCTCAATTGTATCAAAAATAGCTGTGACACCCAAAAGGTTTTGAAAAATCGACTCGAGGGAAGGATCATAGTCCACCAAACTGCTAGCCATCCCTAGGAACCCTGGACAGGCTTCAATCAGTTCTTGATTCTTTCCTGCAAGGTGACGTGGTTTAATGGTTGTCAAAGGAAGGAAGGTTGCCCGACCCGAGCGATTCTTCTTCAGATGTTCGATTGCCCGTGTTGCTGCTCCTTCGTCTTCTACGATAATATGCTGACTGCTAGCTCCTAGAGCAATCTCTAAGGCAGTCTGATACTCTGGTGAGAAGGAAAGTTTTTCACTGACAGCTCCCACGATCCCACCTAAGCGAGCCGCTTCTTGCAAGACACTCTTTACGCCCGCATAAAAATTACTATGATTTTTTTGAATCGCCTCTAAACTGTTAATGCGAGCCTGTTTTTCCTTACTTTGATCCAGTAAATCAAACATCTTGGCTTGCGCTTCTTGATAAGCCTGGCGAGCTTCCTCAAACCGTTTTGCCTCTGATTGATAGGTCTCAAGCAAGTGTTTCAGATGCTCTTGAGCTACTTGATAAGCTTCTTGAGCAACCTGGTCTTTTTCCTGCAATTCTCTTACGATTTGAACTTGCTTTTGAAAGTCTTCTTTCTTGCTCTGAGATAATTGAGCTGAGGCTTCCAGTTGATTTTCAATGGTTGTTAATTCGTTTGATCGCTCCGCTTCATCCTGCATCAAGGCCACGTATTTTTCACGTAAATAATCGATTACCTGATCTGGATCTTCTGAGAAGCTGGCCAACTCTTTCTCCAGACCTTCCAGAGCTACTTGGCTCTTTTGTAGTTCTTCTTGAAGACTCTTTGTATTGGCTTGTTTTTCTTCCAACTGGTTCCGAAGAACTTGTAGGCGCACTTCCAGACTATTGACCCGCTCTTGATTTTCCTGACGACTTCGAGCGACCTGTTGGGACTCCAAGCGTGCCAATTCGATTTGTTTCTCCAAATCACTTAAGAGACGAGTCAATTCCAAGAGGCTAGCTTGATCATCTGACAATTGGTGTTGAAGAGTCTGACGACTCTGTTTCAATCGGAGACTTTCCGCCTCATACTCTTCTCTTTTCTGGTAATAAGCCTTTAATTGCTCTTGGATGGAGGCTTCTTCTTGGACGGCTTGATCATAGTCTTTTTTATTGACTTCAATTTGTGCAATCAAAACATCCAAATAAAGAACCTGGCGTTGTTGATCCAATTCTAAGAAACGTTTGGCCACAAGGGCTTGCTTTTCAAGAGGTTTGATTTGCCCCTCTAACTCAAAAATAATGTCTTCTAGACGGTCCAAATTATCTTGTGTCTGAACCAACTTAGATTCTGTTTCCTTGCGACGCGTCTTAAATTTAAGAACCCCAGCAGCTTCCTCAAAAATAGCCCGTCTCTCTTCTGGTTTGGAATTAAAGATTTCTTCAACCTTCCCTTGAGAAATAATAGAGAAAGAATCTCTCCCAAGTCCAGTATCCATAAAGAGATCATGGACATCTCTCAAACGGACTTTCTTGCCATCAATCTTGTATTCACTATCACCCGATCGATAAATATGACGCTCCACGCGGATTTCTTTAGCAGCTTGTTTGATAAAGCCATCCCGGTTATCCAGTACTACCGTTACGCAGGCGTAGTTTAAGGGTTTCCGAGTTTCAGTCCCAGCAAAAATCACGTCCGGCATCTTGCCACCACGTAGGCTCTTGACACTCGATTCACCTAAGGCCCAGCGCAGACTTTCCGTAATGTTCGATTTTCCAGATCCATTAGGGCCAACCACTGCGGTTACCCCTTGGTCAAAGATGACTCGGGTCTTATCTGCGAAAGACTTAAATCCTTGAATCTCAATTTCCTTTAAATACATGAGGGATCCACCTTATTCTCCACTGCTTTTTTTGCTGCTTCTTGTTCTGCAGCCTTTTTAGACCGGCCACGTCCTTGACCGATGATTTTCCCATTGACAGACACTTGCACTTCAAACTCCTTGGCATGAGCCGGTCCTGATTCACTCGTCACCTCATAGGTAATCAAGACATCCCCATGGATTTGAAGGATTTCTTGCAAGCGCGTCTTATAGTCAATCACTTGCTCAAATTGACCTGCCTCGACTTTAGGAATCATGACTTGCTGAATGAAGTTCCGCACCATCTCTACTCCCTTATCCAAGAGTAAGGCGCCTAAAAAAGCTTCAAACAAATCTCCTAAGATGGTATCTCGGTTACGTCCACCAGATTTTTCCTCTCCCTTGCCAAGTTTGATAAATTGATCGAAACCACAATCACGGGAAAAACCTGCCAGGCTTTCCTCACGAACAATCATGGAACGCATTTTTGACAAATCTCCCTCTGGCTTACTTGGGTAGAGGGCAAATAAATATTCGGAAATCACTAACTGGAGAACAGCGTCTCCTAAAAATTCCAAACGTTCATTATGTGAAATTTTTAAGAGGCGATGCTCATTCGCATATGAGGTATGTGTAAAAGCTGTTTCCAACAATTCTGTATCGTCAAAAGTCAGCCGAAATTTCTCAGCAAGAAGGTTATATAAGGCTTGCATCACGTTACTACTTTCTTTCTTCATTTATGCATCTGGATTGAATCCTGTGACCTATTCCGTCCAAAAGATACACCCCTCTATTATACCAAAAAAGAGTGCGTCTCGCACTCCTTTCCCTTGTTTTCAAGATAGGATTTAGGACCTATTCTGTCCTTATATCATTCTTCTTTATCCGGAATCACTTTGAACAAATAATAACTGATAAAAATAGTTAATCCCAGTAGACCTAATTTTACAAACCAGAGTGGTGCCAGGTAAATGGAAATCCCCATCAAAAGATAAATTTGTAGAATAATTCTTTTTTTCCGCTTTTTTGAGATCGACTTGGTTTCCCGATAATCCGCTACATAAGTTTGGTACAACTTGGTCCCATGCAACCATTTTTCAAAGCGTTGAGAACTCTTGGCAAAACAAGCCATAGCTAATAAAAGAAACGGGGTCGTTGGTAAAATAGGTAATGGAATCCCAATAATCCCTAATCCTAAGGAAATAAACCCTACTGTTATATACACATATTTCAAACTAACTGCTCCTATCCTTCTGCTCATTTAAAGCCTACACTACTGACCTAAAAAGGAGATGAGCTCATCTCCTTTTTTAATCATCTAGATATCTACTAATGGAGTCGCTGTATCTGGAGATGTATCCAAGACGTCAAAATCATGCCCCACTGCTAGATCTGCTCGAGCCAGTTGATTAACCATGGTCATATGGGCCAATTCCTTGATATTGTTTTCCTTGGATAAGTGGCCCAGATAAATCTTTTTGGTCTTATTGCCTAGGGTCCGAATCATGGCATCTGCGCCATCTTCATTAGAGAGGTGACCCAAATCGGATAAGATCCGTTGCTTTAATCGCCAAGCATAAGAGCCTGCCCGTAGGATTTCTACATCGTGGTTGGACTCGATCAAATAGCCATCTGCATTTTCAACAATCCCTGCCATTCGATCACTGACATAACCTGTATCCGTCAGCATGACAAAACTCTTCCCATCTTTCATGAACCGGTAGAACTGGGGAGCCGCAGCATCATGGCTAACACCAAAACTTTCCACATCCAAATCCCCGAAGGTTAAGGTCTTACCCATTTCAAAAAGATGTTTCTGGGAGTCGTCGACCTTCCCAAGGTACTTGCTTCCCTCCATGGCCTTCCAGGTAGCTTCATTGGCGTATAGGTCCATCCCGTATTTACGAGCTAGCACACCAACGCCATGAATGTGATCCGAATGTTCATGTGTGATTAAAATAGCATCAAGATCTTCGGGTTTGCGATCAATCTCTGCAAGCAAACCTGTAATTTTCTTCCCGGACAGGCCTGCATCTACTAGAATTTTCTTCTTAGGAGTCTCTAAGTAAAAAGAATTACCACTCGATCCTGAAGCTAAAATACTATACTTAAACCCTTTTTCATCCATTAGTTTTCTTATTCATCCTCATTATCCCATCCATCATCCAGGATAGCATCTTTGTCATATGGTAGGACAATCGTGAAAGTAGAACCTTTTCCATATTCACTCTTGGCCCAGATAAATCCTTTGTGTTGCTTGATAATTTCCTTGGCAATGGCCAGTCCTAAACCAGTCCCACCTTGGGCGCGACTACGTGCCTTATCCACGCGATAAAAGCGGTCAAAAATTCGTGGGAGATCCTTTTTAGGAATCCCTAAGCCCTCATCTGAAATCGAGATAATCAACTGGGCATCTGTCGTTTTCATTCCCACACGAATTTCCCCACCATCTGGGGAATATTTGATAGCATTATTTAAGATATTGTCTAAGACCTGTGTCATCTTGTCTGTATCAATTTCAACCCAGACAGGCGAAATTGGATAATCACGAACAATATCATATTTCTTCTCACCAGCCTGGTTCTTCATCTTATCAAAGCGGTTCAAAATGAAGGTGATGAAGGCTGTAAAGTTGGTCAACTCAACATCCAATTGACTGGTTTCATTATCAATCCGTGAAAGACTCAATAGATCCGTCACCATCCGCATCATCCGGTTGGTCTCTGTCAAAGATACTTTGACAAATTCCGGTGCAACTGGCTCCGAAATGGCTCCGTCATCCAAGGCTTCCAGGTAAGATTTAACACTGGTCAGTGGTGTTCGGAGTTCATGACTAACGTTGGATACGAATAAACGACGTTCCCGCTCTTCCTTGTCCTGTTCGGTTGTGTCATGCAAGACAGCTACCAAACCCGAAATGAAACCAGACTCTCTCCGAATCAAAGCGAAGCGAACCCGTAAAGAGATGTACTCCCCATTTTCATCCTGCGAATCGATAGTCAATTCCGGAACATTGGTAATCAAGTCACGCAGTTCATACTCTTCACTAATGCCAAGCAGATCTAGAATACTGATATTCATGACCTCTTCGACCACGACATTAAGCTGTTTGGCAGCCATTTCATTGACCAGGATAATCTGTCCCCGACGGTTGGTCGCTAAGACCCCATCTGTCATATAGGAAAGAATACTGGTCAAGCGCTTGGTTTCTTGTTCCAGATTTTCATGCGTCAAACGAATAACTTCTGATAAATCATTGATATTGTTGGAAATCTCTGTTAATTCAGGACCCCCTTGTAAATCAATAATATCGGAATACTCTCCAGCAATCAAACTCTTAATTTTATCATTCAACAAGCGTAGCTTCATGTTATCCCGACGATTTTCCAGGATCAACAAGGCGACAACAATAATAAATCCAAGAGTAAGTAATATAAAAACAAAATTATAAGAGGTCATGACTTCTTTAATGTGATTAATCATTGTTTCTCATATAGTAACCGACACCGCGGCGCGTTAAAATATACTCCGGACGGCCTGGAATATCTTCGATTTTTTCACGCAAACGTCGAATCGTTACGTCCACTGTCCGAACATCCCCAAAATAATCGTAGCCCCAGACTGTTTCCAGCAAATGCTCACGGGTCATGACTTGGCCTACATGGGTCGCCAAGTGATAGAGCAACTCAAATTCGCGATGGGTCAACTCGAGCTCTTTGCCTTTTTTCTGAGCAAGGAAGGCATCCGGAATGATTTTCAAATCACCAATCACAATATCTGAATCTGATGTAGACTCTGTCTGTGATTCTACCGTTAGTTCTGTCCGACGCAACAAAGCTTTTACGCGAGCTTGAAGCTCACGATTTGAGAATGGCTTAGTCACATAGTCATCCGCACCAATTTCAAGACCGATGACCTTATCAAATTCTGTATCTTTTGCAGATAAGACAATAATCGGTACATTACTGGTCTTTCGAATGGTACGCGCTACTTCCAAACCATCAATTTCAGGAAGCATGAGGTCCAAGATCAAAATATCTGGGCTCTCAGCTTCGAAAACAGCCAGTGCTTCTTTTCCATCGAAGGCAGTCAAGACTTCATAGCCTTCTTTGGCCATATTGAATTTTATAATATCCGAAATCGGCTTTTCATCATCTACAACAAGAATTTTCTTCATACATGTACCTACTTCTATTTTTTTCTTTGCTTCTTCAAATCTCTGTCCCTTCATTATAGCAAATTTCTTTGAAAAATGGGAGTTATACTTTGATTTGTAAAGAAAGAGAAAGAAAAAGGTTGTGCAATAGAAAAAATGATAATCACAACATAGAGGTCACTAAAATAGCGCTTGAATAATTATTTTCAATCCACAGAAAAGCTAGGTGTGAAGCCTAGCTTTTCTATCTGTTATTTTGCTACACGAGATTTGTTGGCGATATCAGCAAAAATTGCTTCTACAAACATACTCATCATGTTTAAACATTAAAACGGTATCTTCTTTCAGAGGAGATACCGTTCTTCCTTCCTTGAATAAGGAATCTAAAATTTCTGACTTTCTCTATCTGTTCAATTGATAGATTTCTTCAGAAAAAGGCTGTGAAATTTTTGATATAATGTTAAGGATGGACTGATGGCTACTTAAAGGAAAATTTTCAAAAGAATAATAGGTGAGAATTTAAAGTATGTAAGATTGAACATAAGTCTCTCTACCATCATCCATTCAGAAACAAGATTATATGAAATAAAAGGAGTAACCAATGACCAGAAACTATTCAACACGTGAATTCCGCGAGAAACTATATGATGACCTTCATGTTCGATTAAGAGATACAGTGATTTTGATGTGTTCGATTTTTATTGCCTCTATAGGTCTAAATATGAATTCAACAGCTGTCATTATTGGAGCCATGCTGATTTCCCCTCTTATGACACCGATTATTGGACTGGGGTTTGGTTTAGCTATTTTTGATACGCGTTTAATCAAGCAATCTCTAGGGGTTTTATTTACTCAAGTATTGGTCAGTTTGCTTGTCTCGACTCTATATTTCTGGATTTCTCCCTTATCTTATGCAAGTAGCGAGTTGATTGCACGAACCTCTCCAACCATTTGGGATGTTCTCATTGCTATTGCTGGTGGGATAGCAGGCTTTATTGGTTCAAGGAAAAAAGAAGCAAACAATATCGTGCCAGGAGTAGCCATTGCAACTGCTCTAATGCCACCTATCTGTACTGCAGGTTATGGTTTAGCTAATGGAAATGTACGATTCTTATTTGGAGCTCTCTATCTTTTCTTGATCAACTGTGTCTTTATCATGCTAATCAACATTGTTGGAACAAGAATTTTGATGAGAAAATCTCCCTTAAGTTCATTTAATGAGCTAAACATTAAAATGAAAATTGGGTTGATATCCTTGATTGTATTATTGGTCCTTCCAGCCAGCTATTCAGCAGTCACTCTGACGATGGATCAAGCGCGAAAAGAAGGGATCAAACAGTTTGTAGGAAAAGAGTTCGCTAATCATACGGTCATTAATCAAGTCTACAAGTCAAGGAATAATGAATTGGTCTTGACGGTTGTTGGAGATCCGATTTCAGAAGAAGAATTAGAAACCATTCGCCAAAAACAAGCCTCTTACGGTATTCAATCTGTTCAATTGAAAGTCAATCAAGTCCATAATTCGACAAAATTAGATAGTGAGACGACCAAGGAATTTTACGAAAACATTGACAAGTATATCGATCAAAAACTCTCTGAAAAAGATTCACAAAACGATCTCGTAAAAGAAAATGAGGCAGACAAGGATTGAGGATTGTCAACTTATCTAACTCATGGAAGCAAATCTTGGGGGGATATCCTATATCCAAAAGTTAATGGATAGAAAGGATTGTTGATGAGGATACTATTTGTGGTGGTTTGACCAATCACTACTAGCTCAGGTTAAACAAAATATAAAAAGGCGGTGGGACAGAAATCGATAGACAAAGTCTCGATTTCGTAGTCCCAGCCCCGCGAGGATGATTAGGAGCTTTTTGGAGTCTAAAAGACGAACAAAAAGTTCAATCAGCTACCGCGTCAAAGTTTGATTGCTAATAAAAAGTGAGGTCGGGATCTTTTGTCCCAACCTCTTTTTTAGGTAGCTGGAATTTTTATCCCAGGTTTTATCGTTTTATTTCTCAACACGAGATTTGTTGGCGATATCAGCAAGGATTGCTGCTACAAACTCATCTACTGATACAGTGTTCGTTTCTTTTTGTCCATAGCGACGAACGTTGACAGTTCCGTCTTCCATTTCCTTGTCACCAACGATTAATTGGTAAGGAATCTTGCTAGTTTGTGATGCACGGATCTTGAATTGCATTTTCTCATTACGTTCATCCACATCAGCACGGACACCACGGTCACGAAGCTTCTTCGCTACTTCCCAAGCGTAGTCCACGTGTTTTTCATTAGAAACTGGGATAAGAGTCACTTGGTGTGGTGCAAGCCATGTTGGGAAGGCACCCTTGTAGTTCTCAATCAAGATCGCTGTGAAGCGTTCCATGGTTGAAATAACTCCACGGTGGATCATAACTGGGCGATGTTCTTCACCATCAGCTCCAATGTATTTAAGGTCAAAGCGTTCTGGAAGCAAGAAGTCAAGCTGAATCGTAGAAAGGGTTTCTTCTTTTCCAAGGGCAGTCTTCACCTGGATATCCAATTTTGGTCCGTAGAAGGCTGCTTCCCCTTCAGCTTCAAAGTAGTCAACGCCCATTTCATCAAGGGCAGCACGAAGCATGGTTTGGGCATTTTCCCACATCTCATCGTTATCAAAGTACTTGTGAGTATCATGAGGGTCACGAAGAGAGAGGCGGAAGCGGTATTCGTTTAGGTTGAAGTCCCCATATACATCAATAATCAACTGAAGGGCACGTTGGAATTCTTCTTGGATTTGTTCTGGAGTCACAAAGAGGTGACCGTCGTTAAGGGACATTTCACGTACACGTTGAAGACCAGTCAAAGCACCTGATTTCTCATAGCGGTGCTGCATCCCAATTTCAGCAATACGGATAGGCAACTCACGATATGAATGAACATGGTGTTTGAAGACTTGGATGTGGTGTGGGCAGTTCATTGGACGAAGGACGAATTCTTCCCCATCTCCCATATCCATGGTTGGGAACATATCTTCTTGGTAATGATCCCAGTGACCAGAAGTCTTGTAAAGTTCTACAGAAGCAAGTGGTGGAGTGTAAACGTGTTGGTAGCCAGAAGCCAACTCCTTGTCGACGATGTAGCGTTCCAATTCACGACGGATAGTCGCACCATTTGGCAACCAGAATGGAAGACCTTGACCAACTTCTTGAGAAATCATGAAGAGGTCAAGCTCTTTACCGAGTTTACGGTGGTCACGTTCCTTAGCTTCTTCACGCATTTGAAGGTAGTTCTTCAAGTCTTTCTTGTCAAACCAAGCTGTACCGTAGATCCGTTGCATCATCGCATTGTCGCTATTACCACGCCAGTAGGCACCAGCTACGTTAAGAAGGTGGAAGATTTGGATACGACCAGTTGATGGGACGTGTGGGCCACGGCAAAGGTCTACATATTCACCTTGACGGTAGATGGTCAAGCCACCTTCGTCTTCTGAGTGCTCTTCAATCAATTCCAATTTGTATGGATCATTTTTGAAGATTTCACGCGCTTCATCTTTAGTCACTTCCTCACGAATAGATGGGAAGTTTTCTTTCACGATTTTTTGCATTTCTTCTTCGATACGAGGAAGATCTTCATTAGAGATTTGACCCGCTTGGTTGTCTGTATCGTAGTAGAAACCATCTTCGATAGCTGGACCAACACCCAAGTGGATGTCTGGGAAAAGACGACGAGCAGCTTGGGCAAATAAGTGGGCCGCTGAGTGACGCAAGATTGGAAGAGCGTCTTCGTGATCAGGTGTCACGATTTCGATGCTTCCGTCTTCAGTGATAGCACGAGTAGTATCGATGAGTTTGCCGTTGAATTTACCAGCAAGAGCTTTTTTAGCTAGGGAATTGCTGATAGATTGAGCAATTTCAAAAGTTGTAACGCCAGATTCGAATTCACGAACAGCGCCATCTGGGAAAGTAATCTTAATCATGATTTTCTCCTTTTTTATATTTCATAGTTTCTATGCATTGACTTTTTATTAGCAGACTACTTCCTAGTCTGAATGTTCAACTGCTTTTCTTTATCAGAGAGGAAGTTTTCCATTTCCGTCAGGATGTTTATATCCAAACGTTGAGAAAGTTCTACTAGCCACCAGATATTTTCTGAAAGTTTATGTTCCAGTATGTAAGGTGTTTCATCATAGTAGCGTCCTTGCTTGGTCATCACTAATCGTTGGAAATTTCCAATATCATTTGATAAAGCCAAGAGGTCTTCTTCTACCGTCCACTTGGAATCATGATGCTTAACTTCCAGATCGTGATAAGCTTGTCGGATTGCCCAACTGCGCTCCACTAATTCTTGCAACTCCATAGTTAGTCTCCTCATAAAAAAATTGCGACATCCAAAAAGGACGTCGCAACGTGGTTCCACCTTCATTTATGTTCCTCAAAAAAGAGGGACACCTCTGATTGGCTCTAACGTGGCCACCGTTTTATGTTTGCATAAAAAGTTAATCGAGTAGTCCCAAATCTATCCTCTACGCGATTTCCAGCTCCACGCGCTCTCTATCAGATTTCCTAGATTTGATATGTCTCTGAGTAGTATTATAGCACGATTGAAAATTTTTGCAAGAGAAAAAAACTCCCATCTAATCCAACAACTTGGTGATATGACGGATTTTCTTAACCTGTTTAAAGGACCCCTTCATGATTCTCACAGACCCATTTACTGGCATAGCGATGACCTTTTGTGGAATTTTCACAATGGACTTGGTTACCCGTTTGGTACGGCTTTCCTCAGGATGACGTTCATTATAAAAATCTTTCGAAATAATAGCGTCTAGATAGAACTCATAGACCCTGCGCCCAAAGTTTGTAGAAGAAATTTCATACAGCTTCTCCTCCCACTTGGCCTCATCCTTTTCTGGTGTGGCTAAGGTCGCCTCTAAAATAGCTGCTGCCAAATCTTCTTCTTGGTCATACAAGATTCCGAACATCCGATCATTAATCACATTATCTAAGTAAGGATTACTCTGAGCAATTAGGGGCGTCCCACTAGCGATACTCTCCAAATAGGTCAAGCCTTGCGTCTCACTAGTCGAAGCCGAAATAAAGAAATCCGCTGCTTTATAGTAAAGAGCTGTTTCATTTGGTGGAATCATCCCTGTGAAGACCACCGCATCTGATACACCAAGCTTGGCCGCTTGTTTTTTTAAATCATCCAGATAAGGCCCATCTCCGGCCACAATCAATTTTACATGCGCATTTTCTTCTAGCACTTTAGGCAAGGCCGCGATAACAGCTTGGATATTTTTTTCATAAGAAACCCGTGACAAGCTCAAGAGCATGATTTCACCCTCTTGAATTCCTAATTTTTCACGAAGGGCTTGCGTCTCCACTTGCGTGATTTCAGGTCGTTCAAATTTTGCCAGCTCAATTCCTGTTGGAATAATCCGTTTTTCAGCCTTGACCTTGTATTTTAGCAAGAGATCATAGACAATCTCACTCGGGCAGATGACCCCATCCAAGTCATTCATATAACCACGAACAATATATTTGACCATACTTGGTCGGATAACCATCCCCTTGGCAATATAACGCACATAATCTTCATACTGGGTATGATAGGTATGAATTACTGGAATCCGAAGCTCCTTAGCAATCCAAACCCCGAGTAGTCCTAAAGAAAACTCTGTCTGTGTATGGATCATATCCAGTTTGTATTGTTTGGCAATGGCCAAAGCCTTGGTAAAGCCGCGATAAGCAATCCGCCGATCCTTAAAAGCAAAGAAAGGGATACTTGGAATGCGGATAATTTGCCAGTCCTCATAGCGGTTGACATCCTTATCCGTCGTCGTAAAGATAAAAACAGTATGTCCCAACTTCTCCAATTCTGTTTTAAGGGTTCGAATACTGGTCGCAACCCCCGATACCTGCGGAAAATAAGTATCTGTAAATAATCCAATACGCATATTACATCTCCAATACTTGCTGATAGGCTTTCACTAGTTGATCCGCTACCAAATCAATTGAGCGACTTTGAGCTACTCGATCCCCTGCATCGCGCTTGTCCACTTGACCAGACAAGACTTTTTCAAGAGAGTCCACAAACTCATCCACTGAATGACACAATTCTGCCGACTCTTGGTCCACCCAACCATGATAAACTGGAATATCCCGGAGGACGACATGCTGGTGACCCGCTAAGGCCTCTAGGACAACAATCCCTTCCGTTTCCTCATAAGATGGGAAGAAGAAGGCATCCGCACCTGTCATAGCACCTTGGAACACAGCTCCCTTAAAATAGCCAGGGAATTCAACATTGCTCGGATGATCTTTCTCGACCAGACGACGAATAGCCCGAGGGATTAACCATTTATTAATCGACCCCAACCAAATAAAGCGGACATCTGGCATCCGACGAGCCACTTCTACAAAGTCTTCAATCCCTTTTCGTCTAAAGTAGAGACCCGCACATAAAACGACCTTCTCTCCTTCTTGGATATTAAAGTGCTTCCGAAAAACCTCTTCTTTTTTGGGATCTTTTTTATATTTAGACAAATCAATCCCATTAGAAACAGCGACAATTGGAGTCTTGACCCCGTAGGACTGAATCAGTTGTTTCGAATACTCTGAAGGGGTAATAATAAAATCGGCTTTTTTATACATATGAGCCAAATATTTGCCAAATAAGGGAGCAAACAAATTGGACCCAATAAATGAATTTTGGAAATCTTCCCGTGTGGAATGTCCATGCATAATGACCTTTTTCCCTCGACGTTTGGCAGCATGCAATAGCAACAAACTCCGAGGACCATAAGTATTAATATGAACCACATCGTAGTCCCCTAAAATATCTGTGGTGTAGGGGATTCCAGCCAAATCCAAGGCATGCATCTGGTGTTGGAGAGCTCGACCGATCCCCGATTTTTGTAAAACGGATTTTCCTTCTAAATACAGTAATACTTTCATACCCTCTATTATACCTAATTTAGCAGACCCCTTCAAGTTTTACCGGAGATTCATGCAGAGACAAGAAAAAAGGAAGCCTTGGCTTCCTTTGATTTTTACTTCTTCGTAGTCCCACGATGATTGATGGTATGGGCAAGAAGAACTTCTCTTTCTTCCAATTCTTCCTTATGCATAATTTTTGTCAGCATCCGCATACTGATAGCCCCCAAATCATAAAGTGGTTGGCCAACAGTTGAAAGATTTGGACGAGTGTAGCGTGTAATTTGTGAATCATCACTGGTAATCAACTCAAAATCTTCCGGTACGTTCACACCTTGATCAGCTAGACCATTAAGCAAACCTGCTGCCAATTCATCCCCAGTTACAAAGGCTGCTGTTGCTTTAGATGCAATGATGCGTTCAGCCAAGTTATAGCCTTCTTCATAGCGGTACTTAGACTCAAAGACCAAGCCTTCACTGTAAGACAATTTTTTTGCTTTCAAAGCATCTTTGTAGCCAGCCAAGCGAATCTTACCGTTGATATCATCTACTAATGGTCCACTTACAAAAGCAATCTTTTTATTTCGTTTAGCCAATAGTGTAACCGCGTCTACTGTCGCTTGCTTGTAATCGATATTGACACTTGGCAATTGATGTTCGACATCAACTGTCCCAGCAAGGACCACCGGTGTCCGAGAACGAGAGAATTCTGAACGAATCTTTTCTGTCAAGTGATAACCCATGAAGATAATCCCATCGACCTGTTTTGAGAAAAGAGTATTGACAACAGAAACTTCTTTATCATCGTCTTCATCGCTGTTGGCAAGGACGATGTTGTACTTGTACATTTCAGCAATGTCATCGATTCCCTTTGCCAGAGTAGAGAAATAACTATTGGTAATATTTGGAATCACAACACCTACCGTTGTGGTTTTCTTACTCGCAAGTCCACGAGCTACTGCATTCGGACGATAGTCCAAACGTTCAATGACTTCCAATACTTTTTTACGAGTATTTTCCTTAACGTTCTTATTTCCGTTCACGACACGGCTAACAGTCGCCATTGAGACACCCGCCTCTCGGGCAACGTCGTAAATGGTTACAGTATCGTCTGTATTCATATTACTTCCTTTCTTTATTGAAAATTTCGTTTTCAGTCTTCTATAACAACTATTTTATCACTTATTGTAAACACTTTCAAGCATTTTAACATCTTTTTGCAAACTCTTGATTTTTTAGGGAAAATCTGACAAAATATTATCAATAGAAAGAAGGTAGCTTATGTCTAAATTAGATCAAATTGTAGCATTTCTTGAAACCGAAAAAACGGATGTTGCTGTTGTATCCGATCCTGTCACCATCAATTACCTAACTGGATTTTACAGTGATCCTCACGAGCGTCAGCTCTTCTTGTTCGTTTATCCAGACCATGAACCGCTTCTTTTTGTCCCTGCTCTTGAGGTAGAACGGGCGACTGCAGTTGTGGATTTCCAAGTGGTAGGGTATGTGGATTCTGAAAATCCTTGGGAAAAAATCAAAGGGGCTAGCGCTAATCCAGAAGCCAAAACGGTCGCTTTGGAATTTGATAATTTGATTTTGACCAAGTACCATGGACTTCGTTCAGTCTTTGAACAAGCAACATTTACCAATCTCAGCCCTCGGATTAACCGGATGCGCTTGATCAAATCTGCTGATGAGATCCAAAAAATGTTAGTTGCTGGTCAATATGCAGATAAGGCTGTCAATATGGGATTTGACGCCATTTCTCTGGATAAAACTGAGACGGATATCGTCGCAGAAATCGACTTTGGCATCAAACGCTTGGGCTATGAAATGAGCTTTGAAACTATGGTCTTGACTGGTAACAATGCAGCCAACCCTCATGGCATCCCAGGAAGCAACAAAATTGAAAAAGATGCTCTTCTTCTCTTCGACTTGGGCTGTATGGTGAATGGCTATGCTTCAGATATGACGCGAACAGTCGCTGTTGGAAAACCAGATGATTTCAAAAAAGAAATCTACCACTTGACTTTAGAAGCTCAGCAGGCTGCCCTAGATATGATCAAACCGGGTGTAACGGCGCATGAAGTAGACCGTGCTGCCCGAAGCGTCATTGAAAAAGCAGGTTACGGCGAATACTTCAACCACCGCCTCGGACACGGTATCGGAATGGATGTGCATGAATTCCCTTCTATCATGGAAGGAAATGACATGGTCATCGAAGAAGGCATGTGCTTCTCAGTCGAACCAGGCATCTACATCCCTGGAAAAGTCGGAGTTCGGATTGAAGACTGTGGCTATGTCACAAAAGATGGCTTTGGCCTCTTTACCGAAACCAGCAAAGACTTGCTCTATTTTGATTAAGTTAGAAACTAAGGAGATTGTTGTATGATTGTTTGGCGTGGTAAAGGCTTGCTCGTTCCCCTTGCTCTTATGATTGGAGGAGCTTTGGCGAATATGATTTATTCCTTCCTGCATCTTAATGTAAATAAGAGTACAGATAGTATCATCTTAGGATGTATGTTGGGGATTCTTGCTGCAGCAGTCAATTATTTGCTAACAAAGAAATTTGTTTCCGATCAAGTTCGGTATCTGATTGATGAGGAAACAGGGCAACGCATTGCTTTCCGCGATCGTTCTTCCTTCATGTTCATTCCTAATCGTTACTGGACATGGATTTTTGCAATTGGATTTATTCTAGTCAGCTTCGTAGCCCTAGTGAAGTAAAGCTAGAAGGAGTGTTGCTATTTTACTCAATGAACACAAAAAGCCTTTCAGTCTATACTGAAAGGCTTTTTTATTTCAAGTTTCTTACAGACTCAAATCAAGAAACGGTTGCTAGCTCCATCTGTTTCTTGGTTTGCTCCACCACTTCTTTGAGGCTGGTCTGAGCCATTTCCTTTTCCATGGCCAATTGAATCTTTTCCAGCTTCCCATCTAGGACGCCATGGATGCTATTTCCAATCGGACAAGCTGGATTTGGATGCTCGTGGAAACCAAATAATTGACCAGTCTTCCCAAGGCATTCAACCGCCTGGTAGATATCTAACAAACTAATAGCTTCCAATTCTTTGGCCATCTCGGCCCCACCTGTTCCACGCGCTACATGGATCAAGCCTGCCTTTTTTAATTGAGACAAGGTCTTTCGAATAATGACAGGGTTCACCCCAACACTGCCAGCAATCATATCACTGGTCACCTTGGTGCAATCTCCTTTTAAAGCAATCATGACTAATACATGGGTTCCAATGGTGAAACGACTTGAAATTTGCATGGATACTCCTCTCTTCCATCTAGATAGGGATGTCTTAAACTGGATCTAAAGCCATCAGTAACTAGACACATTTACTCTTCAGACGTTAAAATTCTTTCTTTTAGTCTATTATACCCTTATTTGTTGTAATGTCAACTGTTACACTAATTGAAAAAGTCTCTCAACCATGCGTCTACTTCTACATTGTGTCCCTCTCGCTGGGCTATTTCATGTAGAAGCTCATGATTATGGGTATGGTGGATCCCATTGACTAAACTTTCATAGTAAACTTGGAAGTAAGGGAGTTTCAGATCCTTAGCGAGCTGGAGTTCTTTCTCAATGTCATAGGACACCCGCCGAAAGTCAACATCTTTCAAACCCGATTCATCAAACTCTAGAATAGCATACATGGCCCGGAGATCCTTTCGAAGATTGGCTTGCAAAAAGAAGGGTTGGCCGATGGAACCCGGATTCAAGATGAGCTCTCCACCACTTCCATATCGGAAAAACTGTTGGTGGATATGACCATAGACTGCTAGATCACAAGGGGGATTGGTTACGAGGCGATCAAAATCTTTCTGGTCTCCTATATGGATCAATTCGCGTCCCCAGTTTTTGTCTGGCAGATGATGGGTAATGCCCACTCTTAAGCCGGAAACTTCCCGATGCACTTGCATGGGCAGACTTTGCATGGCCTCTATCTCTTCTGGACGAATTTCTTCTAAGATATACTGACAATGGCGCATCAAATAACGGTGACTAGCCCTTGATGGATCCAGCATCCCCTTCATCGCTCGCCACAAGCTATCTTCCCAATTTCCTAAAATCTGTACGGTAATGGGCAATTCTTCAAGTAGGTTCAAAAGATGTCGTCTACCAGTTCCCGGCATAAGGACATCCCCTAATAACCAGTATTCTTCTACACCTGCCCGCTTGGCATCTCCAAGCACAGCCTCTAAAGCAGTTGTATTCCCATGTATATCCGAAAGCAAAGCAATTTTTGTCATGTCTCTTCTCCTTCTTTCATTATACCAAAGCTCTAAAAAACTTCCACCCTAGGGTAGAAGTTTCTTTTTTATTCAACAGATTTCAAAGCCTCCAGCATGTCTACCTTACGAAGATGATGATTGACCAAGATTCCTAAGCTAGCTAGGATCAGAATGACGCAAGCGATAGGATAAAGATAGACACCAAGGGCCACCCGCGGATAAAAGAGAATGGCATCTGGGGCGATCATGGCAATCAAGAAGCGATGGAGATAAAAGCCTCCTAGCAAACCCAATCCTATCCCTACAAGAGACAAGAGGATAGTTTCTCGATAAATATAAAGGGTGACTTCTTGATGATGGAAGCCGAGGACCTTAATGGTGGATAACTCACGGATTCGTTCTGCCACATTGATATTGGTCAAATTATACAAAATAACCATCGCTAGCAAAATAGATACCAAAACTAAAATCATCATGGTCTTATTCAATGATTGGGCTACAGAACTGAAGAGAGAAATCAAGGAAGTATTTTGCGTAACAGCAAGCACCGCCCCTTCTTCCATCATGTCCCGACTGACCTTCTGGACCAACTGCTGAGAAGAAGACTGTAATCGGACCAAATAGGCATTCTTCTTAACACTTCTTCCATAGGTTTTCTGATAGGTCGCTTGATTCATATAGACAAAATGGCCAACATAATTTTCGGTAATCGCAGCCACCCTAATCGTATGGCCATCTATCCGCAAGTCATCTCCAACGCCCACCTTGGCCAGCTGCGCTAATTTGCTGGTAATTACCGCCCCATTGGATAGGTCGAGTCTTCCCCCTTCTGAGCGGAGACTGATAAAAGGTTCCAAGCTGTCTTTAGAGGACACCATTAAGGTCATGCTTTGTTTTCCACGTCCGGAAGGATAAGAAGCCTCCACTTGTTTTGTAAAAATGGCTTCTGTCTCTTTTATATCTGCTTGCTTCAAGCGCTTCTTCAAGGATTCTTCCTCTTCGTCTGTCAGGCTGGATTTGGTCGAGAGAATCATATCGTACTTGAGGATTTCCCCAAACTGGCGTTGGGGTACTCCACCGACTGAGGATTGAATCCCCAAGCCCGCAAAAAGAAGAGCAACCGAACCAGCAACACCAAATATGGTCATCACCATCCGCTGTTTATAGCGAAAAATATTTCTAGCGGTCACCTTTTGGGTGAAACTCAGACGTTTCCACAAAAACGGTAGCCGTTCGAGCAAAATACTGGATCCGGAAACTGGCGGTTTTGGAAGGAGGAGGTTACTGGCTTCTTCCTTCAACTCTCTCTTAGCGACTAGATAAGCTGGAAAGACGCTAGAAAGAAGGGAGAGCCCCAAGGCTAATAAGCTATAGGACCCATAAAAATACTGTTGACTAGTTCCTACGACCATCCCCTGCGTAATAATTTGCGAAATGGTTCCAGATAAAACATAATGACCGAGAAGAGTTCCGATGCCTGTCCCAACTGTTCCAGCAACCAAGCCATACAAGAGAAACTTTGCTAAGATATCTTTCGTTCGATAGCCCAAGGCCTTGAACAAGCCCGCATGGCTCCGTTCTTCATCAACAAAACGAGTCATGGTCGTAAACGTGACCATGGCAGCGACTGCGTAGAGTACCACAGGAAATAGATTGCCTACGGCGGAGATACTGGCACTGGCATTACTATACATGAGGTAACCCTGGCCACCTGGAATGGTTTTTCGATCATAGACATGATAGTTTGGTTGCTCTATATTTTTCAGATCTTCCTTGGCCTTTTCCAGGTCCTTCTGTTTAGTTGCTAGTTCCGATTCACCTGTCTGAATGTTGACCAATTGCTGATCTAGTTGCTTTTGAGCTTCTGCCAACTCGAGTCGCCTTGTTTCTAGTTCTTCCTTGGGCAAGAGTGTAGACAGTTGATTCAGTTTATTGGATTGCTCCGTCAATTGTGTCTGTGCTTGACCTGCCTTTTCGCGTGCGTCTGCTAACTGTTTGTTGGCAGCATCAAGTTCTTCTTGCCCTTTTTGGATTTTTTGTTTCCCATCAGCCTGTAGCTTTCGATAGCGCTCCTGACCATTTCCAGCTAAGAGTTCTTCCAGGTCCTTTTGATGGGAGGCCAGACGATCTTGATAGCTGGTTGAGAATGGATTGAACCCCCTCAAATCATCAAACCGAATCCGAGCAAGGCTATAAACAGGACTAGTAAAGGCTTCTTTTGAGAGGACACCATAGGCATCCAAAGAACCACTCCCACTCCTAGCTTGGCCCAAGTCTTTTTCGGACCACATCTCAGCAGACTTTACAAAGCCAACAATTCGATAGTTTTTTGTCTTTAAAACAGATGGACTTCCAGCTTTTTCATGTATCCTTAGCTGATCCCCAATCTGGTAACGATCTTTCCAAAACGCTGCTAGAGCGACCTCATCTTCCTTCTGCGGAAGCCGCCCTGCAGCCAGCTGAAAGCGTGAGATGGTTTCTGGAGTGGAAAAAAGTCGAACAGCTTCGTCCTTTCCGTCAATCGTCACATCTGTCAGGTAGGAAAACTCCAAGCTGGCCCCCGTCAATCCTTGTAGCTCTTCTTGGTCAGTCTTATCCAAACCAAGATCTCCCATGACAGCGAGGTCCAGCATCTCTTGTTGGTCTATAAAGCGCTGGGCAGTCCGATGCATATTTGGGGTCGTTACTTTTAAACCGACCAGAGCTAAGGTACCCAGCATCATCAGCGTTAAAATGGACAAAAAGCGCCCTTTGGAACTGGTAAAGGAATGACATAGATCTTTCCAATATACTTTTCGCTTCATGAACAACCTCCCTAATACTCTAGGCTATCGATATCTAGTGGAGTGTTATGGATGGTCACCGATTTTACTTGAGCATCATGCATCTGAATGACACGATCGGCTATTGGCGCTAAAGAAGCATTATGAGTGACGATAATCACTGTTGCCCCTTTTTTACGAGACATGTCCTGAAGAATCTTTAAAACCTGTTTACCGGTTTGGTAGTCTAAAGCCCCTGTTGGTTCATCACAAAGGAGAATCTTAGGGTTCTTAGCCACTGCGCGCGCAATGGCTACCCGTTGTTGTTCCCCACCAGATAGCTGGGCTGGAAAGTTGTTCAAACGCTCACCCAATCCAACCTCTCTCAAGACTTGTTCAGGATCTAAGGCATCAGAAACAATTTCAGAAGCCAGCTCAACATTTTCCTTGGCTGTCAAATTAGGGATGAGATTATAAAACTGGAAGACAAAGCCAACATCATTTCTGCGATAATCCGTTCGTTGGTGCGAGGAGAAGCTTGAGATGGCTTTCCCATCCACTAAAACCTCCCCTTCATCATTGGTATCCATACCTCCCAAAATATTGAGGACTGTTGATTTTCCTGCGCCTGATGCCCCCAAAATGATGACCAATTCGCCTTTCTCAATTTCAAAAGTAACATCTTTATTGGCAATGATGTCAGTTTCTCCTGACGGATAGCGTTTATAACTATGTTTCATCTCAATATAAGCCATATCTTTTCTCCCACTTAAACACAAGTTCCTATCTTTATTATAGTCCTTTTTTACCGGAAGACCAAGAACAATCAATCCCTTAAAACGACTAAAAAACAAGAAATTTGTGAGGGATGCATTTCCTCTATTTTATGAATAAAGCTATCCAAGAAACTAATACTTTTCTATGCAAAAATAGACAAGGAAAAAGCTTGATCTTATCTAGTTCCTGATATAGAAATCTTCAAGCATCATCTGCCCTCCTCTCTTTAGTTTGTGATATAATAACAAATAAGTATGAATTGTTATGATCGTTTAAATAACTGATATTTCAAGTTTTTCTTTCATTTTTATATAATAGCCCCTTTGAAAGTAGATCTGGGAAAAAATTTTATAATCCTTCCAAAATGGCTTTTATAGTATAAGAATAAGACCTGATTTCAAGCCATTTAGACTTATAGAATGATACTAAAATTTTATTCTGTTGATGAATAAATTTGATTTCTGTATAATATGATGATTAGTGAACAACATTTATACCAAACTACATGACAAAGGAGGAACTATGACCCGAAAAAAGAGAAAAACGAATTCTAAAAATGCTATCCGAAGCGCCCTATCACGCCTGCTTCTTGAACAATCACTTGAAAGTCTTACAATTAGCCAACTAACAAAAGAAGCCGGCATTAATCGAGGTACCTTTTACCTCCATTATGTAGACAAACAAGATATGTTCAACCAGCTAAAATCTGAACTCTTAGGCGAGTTGGGAGAACTTTTCGCTACAAGCACCGTCAATCGAGCAAATTTTCTTGCCTCACTTCAATATATTCAAGATAATTATGACTTTATCTATGCCTTGATGCAGATGGATTACCAAGAGTTTCATTTTCTAATGAAAAATTTCACCCTGCAACTTCTTGACGATACTCCACATGCCAAAGACCATTTGGTAAATAAATTCCAAGTTCCTTATAAGTATGCTGTTGAGATCTTTGCAGCTACGATTGAAGCCGTAATCACAAAATGGTTGTCAACTGGTGCAAAAGAAGAGCCGATTGAAATCGCGACAGTCGTATTAAGTGTAACTGACTTTACCACTTGGAACCACCCCATAACAGAATAAGAAAATGAGAAAACGAAAGTTTTCTTTTTTTTATGGATAAGAGCAACTAGCTGGAACCTCAACGCTCTCACAAGATTATTTGCCCAACTATCAGAAAACGTTTTCCTTTTCTTTCCTTTTTAGCTATAATATTTAGTATGGAAAAAAATAGAAATGAGGACCGTTTATGAAAAAGAAGAAACTTCTTTTGCCGATCTTATTGCTTGCTCCTGCCTTCCTAGCTTCTCAGGTAGCTGCAGATGAGCAAACAGCTCCAGAAACTAACCTTGAAGTACCTGCTGCTTCCACAAATGCTACAGATGCTGCTACTCCTGCTTCAACAGAAGCTAATACAGCTACTTCAGAAGGCGCTACAGAGAGCTCAGCTGACTTGCCTGAAGTAAATATCATTCATACCAACGATGTCCATGGTCGGATCGTCGAAGAAAAGGGTGTGATTGGTGATGCTAAATTAGCCGCAGTCATCGATGAAGAACGTGCGAAAAATCCATCTACTTTAGTCGTAGATGCTGGAGATGCCTTCCAAGGACTACCGATTTCAAATAGTTCAAAAGGGGAAGAACGAGCTAAAATTTTGAACGAAATTGGCTACGATGCTATGGCAGTCGGAAACCATGAGTTCGATTTTGGTTTGGATGAGGCTAAGAAATACAAAGAAATCTTGAACTTCCCACTTCTCAGCTCCAACACCTACATCAACGGTGCTCGTTTATTTGAGGCTTCCACCATTGTCGATAAAGATAAGAATGTCGTTGGGGATGAGTTTGTCGTCATCGGGGTGACAACGCCTGAAACAGCCACTAAAACTCACCCTAAGAATGTCCAAGGTGTTACCTTTACAGATCCTATTTCAGAAGTAAACAAGGTCATCGATGAAATTGAAGCACGCGCTACTGCAGAAGGCAAGACTTACAAAAACTATGTTGTCCTTGCTCACTTAGGAGTAGATACGACTACACCAATCGAATGGCGAGGATCTACCTTAGCTGAAGAACTTTCTAAAAACTCAAAACTGAAAGGAAAACGCGTCACCGTTATTGATGGGCATTCCCATACTGTTCAATCAACTACATACGGAGAAAACGTGACCTATAACCAAACCGGTAGCTACCTGAACAATATCGGTAAAATCACCTACCAGGCCAATCAATTGCTTGGAAATCCTCAACAAATTTCAGCAGCTTCAACCAAAAATGTCGTGCCAAATGCCAAAGTAGCTGCCATGGTCCAAAAAATCAAGGAACAGTACGATGCTGAGAATGCAAAAATCGTTCGTGACAATAGTCCGGTAGAACTAAACGGTCAACGGGAAAATGTTCGCGTCCGCGAGACCAACCTTGGAAATGTTGTAGCGGATGCCCTCTACGAATATGGACAAACTGGTTTTAGTCATAAGACTGATCTTGCTGTAACCAACGGTGGCGGCTTGCGCGAAACCATCGCCAAAGACAAGCCAATCACCAAAGGAAACGTTATTGCTGTTCTTCCATTTGGGAATACCATTTCTCAAATTAAAGTAACCGGTCAGAATATTGCTGATATGTTTGCTAAATCTCTTGGCTCTATTTTACAAGAAAAAGATGGCAAAACTGTTCTTGACGAAAACGGTCAACCCCTTCTTGAACCAAGCGGTGGCTTCCTCCAAGTATCTGGAGCGAAAGTTTATTACGATACAACCCTACCAGCTGAAAAGCGCGTCCTCTATATCGAAATTAAAAACCCAGAAACTGGTCTATATGAACCGCTCAACCTTGCTAAAGATTACTACTTGACTACTAATGATTTCTTAGCAGCAGGTGGGGATGGCTACACCATGTTAGGTGGAGCTCGTGAGGAAGGTCCTTCTATGGACGTTGCCTTTGCAGATTACCTTGCTAAGGCAGATCTCACAGCCTATGCAACCATCAATCCAAATTCTCGTACCATTTCTATTTCTGCTAGCAAAGATACAGATGGAGATGGTGTGGCAGATATTGAGGAAATCAAACAAGGAACAGATCCTTCTAATCCAAAGTCCTACCCAGGAAGCAATAACCAACCAGTTATCCCATCTACCGGTAAAAATGCTCAACCAACTAATCCATCTACCGGTAAAATGGATCAAACATATATTCCAGCTCTAGTTGGTACTAATTCTCCTAATCAACTAGCTAGCCAAACAAAGAATACTTTTACATCTGCTAAGGACGATACACAGATCAAGGCCAACAACCATCACTTGTCAATGACAGTCGCTAAAACATTCACAGCGAGCTCTGCTACCCTACCAGAAACAGGAACTTCCGACTCTCCTGCTATCTACATGCTTGCTCTGTTGACATCCATCCTAGCCTTCTTTGGTCTTAAGAAAAAAGAAGAAAGCAAATAGAATCTAGAAAAAAGCTTAGAAACAAAAGTTTCTAAGCTTTTAGAAAGTAGACAAACTATTTTAAAGTAAAATAAGTTAAGCGATTCTGCAAAGAAATAAAAATGAGTTCCAATTTTTAAATCGATTCAAAAAAAACCAAAACTTTCCGCCGTGAGAAAAGTGCCTGAAACAATTATGTTTCAGGCACTCGGTAGTTTTGAGACCTTAGGCTCAAAACTAAGTCATGGAACTTCGTAGAAGTTCGCTGACGTCCGTACTCACCTAAGGAAAGTTTTTTAGAAGACTTTTTTCAATCTGAAGCTTAGTTTCTAAGCTTTTTTACTTATATATCGACTGAATCTTTTCCTTAGTTTTTCTTTAAAAGGTTTAGATTCGGATTTTTATGAGCAAAGAGAACGACCTCAATAAAGGTTCCCACTTGGAAGGCAAAGAGCAAGCCTACCAAAATATTAACCCGATGATCTGTTTCATAGAATGGTGAGTTCCATAAGAAGTGATTGGCCACCGTGGAAATTACACACCAGAGACCAAAGAGCTTTTCTTTTTGCTTGGTGCACTGAGATAAGATAAGAAAGGCTCCAACAGATACAACAGCTGTGTAGACTGCATGAGATGCTAAACCACCAGAAATGCGGTTCACTGCCTCTGTTACTGCTGAGAGGTCTCCAGATCGTGTTTGACGCGCCACATAACCTAGATCTTCAATGATTTGGAAACCAAGACCAGATCCAAAGCCGGCGATTAAAATCGATTTTAAATCCTTACGACCAAAAATCAAGAGGATCCAGAAGGCCACTAGAGCTTTGAAAAATTCTTCAGCAAAAGGAGCTGTCAAAGCATCTGTCCATTTATTAAAGGTACTAACATCCTGAATGAGATGACTATTGAGATGGTCAATGAGGCTGTTCCCTGAAAAACTGAGCCAGCCAGCAACAAAAGCACCTCCAAACATGGTCGCCCACAAAACAAGAAGAGGAACCTCAAATCTTTTTGCAAGTCGCTTAATAAAGAGATAAAGAGGAACGACAATCACCGCTAAAACGAGCAGATTTAATACCAAATCTCTTCCTGCTACTTGGCTAAACTCTTGTTGAGAGAGAGAGCCTAGCTCAAACTCCATCCCAATCCCTGCTAAGACCAGAAATAGGAAGAGCAATATTCGTTGAAACTTATTCATCCTTCTTACCTCCCTTTGCTTTCTTTGATTTGATGAAGAAAATTCCTACTCCTATCACTGTCACAAGGGCTAAGCCAATCGTAATGACGAAGTCATAATCAAATGGTACCAAATTGATTTCTTCTTCTTGGTTTGCATCTTCTTCATCTGTTAAATCGTCAATAGCACCTTGTCCATATTGAGCAATCACCTTTTCTTCTGCTTCTTGACGAATTTCTTGCAGACGATCGAAGGTCTTTTGAGCTCGAGTCATGCTCGTTTCTGTCGCTTTTAGGCTCGCCTGCTCTGGCTGCGAAGCGAGGGCAATTTGTTCTTGGTCACTGATTTCTTGCTCAGCCATCCATTGAGATTCTAGGCGTTCCATTTCAGTACGGATGGCTCCATCTCCGAACAAATCAGGATATTTGGCAACTAAATCATTAATGCGAGACATGGTCCAATACCAAGATTGGGGATTATAGGCTGTCCCTAATTCTTGATAGGCTTGGTAGGTATTGGTGATATTGCCATAGTAAGGCAGGTAAGGAGCATTTCGTGGGCTTCCCATCGCTAACCACATGGTTCCCCCACCAGCACTATCAGGAACATTGTCCTTTAATTGGAAAATATGGGCTTCCATAACATTCGGGTTCGAAATCGGATATTTATAGACTTCATCAAACTTCCCTTTTTCTGGAATCCCTTTTCCATCTAACTCCATTTGATCTTGTGGTTTGAAGTCTGTTCCTTCCAACCGATTGCGTTGGAGATTCATCGCATCTCGTAGCGTCAATTTCCGATCCGTTGTATGCATCAAGTCAAAATACTCGTCATCGTAGTTCACATCTGCATCTGGATCCAGTGACTTAATACCAGACCAAACACGAGAACGATCTGCCTCATGCAAAGGAGGATTGTAGGATTGGGAAACATGGAATTGGCCATCGATTTCTTTATAGGTTCCTGCATCACGGGCGACTTTTTCAACATCCTTAGAGGCAATAGTCCGTTCCTTATCTGAAAAATCGACATGTCCTAAGAAGAAGGTATTTGGAAAGACTGCATAGCGATCTTCTGGGAAGAGAATGGCTACATATTGGTGACCAGAAAGGATCTCCATGTACCAGATACCTTCCTTGTCCGCGATCGTCACAATATTTCCTTCTGCTGCCCCTTTTTCTTCCACAATTTTCGCAATGAGCTCGACTCCTTCACGAGCCGTTTTGACACTTGGAAGAACGACAGTGGTGAGGGCAGATTCAGCCAAGCCGTCCTCTACATAAGGATCGACCTTTTTAATGTTGTCATTTGCTGAAGCTGAGACGGTCGCCGAGATGGACACACCATGCTCATTAAAACCAGCTTCATCAAATACACCCTGTTCTGGTGTAACATCTGGGACAGCTGTATATTTATAACTTACTTCTGGGAGCTCATACTTAAAGCCATTGGTGGCATCTTCAAAGACCTCCCCTTTCTTGTTATAAGTTCGTTCTCTGACCACAAAGTTCTTATTGTGGTTTGGTTCTAAGTCCTCCGTACGTCCGTACAAAGCATTCCCATCTGCTGTTAACTTTTTACCGATGATAAAACCTGTACAAGCCTCCACCGGTTGGGCAAAGAGGAAGAGAGCAGTGATCAAGCCCAAGGCTGATCGAGCATAACGTTTCTTCATATTGAACTCCTTTAACTAGATATTAACCGTATAACCTCTTTTAGTATACCTTTTGAACCAAACTTTAGCAAGCGCTTACAACGACTGTAATCAAATAGTAATCTATCTGAAAATTATTTGATCTTCAAATTATCAAACAACCTTCTCTATCTAACTGTACACTAAAAAGCTCGGAACTTCTTCCAAGCTTTTTCTGAATACTCTCTACCTTTTTAGGAAAGAATCAGGCTCGCGACAAGGGGACTTATAAAGACGTAGAAAACGCCAGTTATCCCAATTGCTAAGCCTCCCATAGCTCCGGCTACTTGACCATACTGAAAGGCTGTACCAGTCCCTACCGCATGACCTGTACCCCCAAGAGCCAAACCAATGGCAACAGGATCCTCTACTTTTAGGCATTTAAGAATGGTTGGCCCTAGGACACTGGTCAGGATACCTGTCGCTACAACGACAACTAGGGTAATGGTAGTAATTCCCTGCATTTTTTCAGCAATCCCCACTGCCATGGCTGTTGTCACAGACTTAGGAAAGAGGGAAATAGCTAGAAAGTACTTCATCCCAAAAAGCTTAGCCAAGACAGCTGTAAAAAGCGTGTTGACTACTACTGCTAGAAAACTACTAAGAAGAATACTCTTGGCATGGTGTTTCATCAAATGAAAACTCTTATACAAGGGAATTCCCAGGACAACCGTTGAGGGCACAATCAAATTACTGAGGTAGGTCCCGCCAATATTATAGGACTTATAGGAAATCCCTGTCAGCTTTAAGAATCCAATGATCAAGACCGTAGCGACTAAGAGGGGGGTCGTGATCGGATGGGGAAAGCGACGAAAAATCATCATCCCAATCAGATAGGCAAAGACTGATAAAGAAATCCCAAAGAGAGGATTTGACCACAAACTTTCCATTATTTCTTCCCTCCTTCATAATCCCCCTCATACCTTGTCTTGATAAAGCCAACAACAAGCGCAATGAGGGTTACATTGATGATGATAGCCCCTAAAATAATCAACACGATGGGCAATAAATAGGGCTGGATGACATCAAACTTATCCATAATCCCAACCGCTGGAGGTAAAAATAAAATCGTCATATTGGCTAAGAGAAAAGATCCGACCAGATTCACATGGCGGATACGAAGCCATTTCAACTGCAAGCAAAGAAATAAAATCAGTAGACCAATAATACTACCTGGAATTGGCAAATGAAAGAGGGTCGATATCCCTTCCCCAATTAAAGAGACGGTAAAGATAATCATCAGTTGAACATAGAGTTTCACGCGCTTCTCCTCAAAATTCTTGAAAGATACACTAACAGTCTACTCCTTTTCTGTAAAAAATCAAGTATTTTCAGAATGTTTTCAGATATAAAAGACAAGGATGACTGCAAGGGTGTCCTTGTCTAGAGAGCTATTTATATTTTCTTGGCTAGCATGGTCGCAAAGCGTAAGGCAATTCGATTGCCATTTTCATCACATCGGTGCAGATGCCCTGGATTTTCATTGTATTTAACGAGTTCCCAATCCTTGTAGTAGTCTGCTAGCTCGCCTTCCTTAAAGGTAAAGGAAAAAGGAACCTGGCAAGGATAGTCCTCTGTATCCATGGCACAAACGATCAAGTTATAGCCTCCCGGATTGGTCTGGTCTTGCATATTTCGAATAATCGCTGGAATGCGATCCGCTTGCAAGAACATGAGGACAACCGTTGAGACAATCAAATCATAACTTTGTTTTAGGTTCGCTGAGTTGATATCATAGAGTCCCACAGTCATTTCCAAATCTTCTTGTTCTACAATACTTTGGAGGATCTCTAGGGCTAATTCATTTTGATCGACTGCTGTCACTTCAAAGCCATGCTGGGCCAAAAAGAGAGCATTTCGTCCTTGTCCACACCCCAAATCCAAGGCCTTGCCTGGAGAAAGGGACTCCATGGCTTCTAGCACTTCCGAATGGACGGGATTGCTATTATATTTTTTGGGGAAATAATCTTTGGGCTCACAGTAGAATTCCAAAAACCATTCCACATCATCTGTAAGGGCCTCTACACGGTGCCAAGCTTGCGGTTGTGCCATCGGGTTATCCGCACCTGCCTCAAAAACATGGCTGGCTACTTCTTCCCCATCTTCCGTCAGCTCAACAAACTTGAGTTTTCCTTTTAGGACTGTAATCTTTCCCCAAGTACCTACTTTGGTATTGTGTTTTCTTTGGACTGCCTCAGGCATGGTATCCTTGGTCCACAAAGGCATCCGTTTATAGGCAATTAATTTTTCAGGCATCCGTTTCTTCTCCTTCTTTCTATCTATCCCTATCATACAAAAATTGCATGCAAATAACAATAAAAAGAGTGGAATTACAAGCTCCTTTTGTGAAGACTTCTATTCCACTCTCTTAGAATCCAGTTGAGGCAGAATGCTGATTTAGCAGTCTCTGTCTACTTATTCTTCATTTTCATTCTTTTTTGATTTTTTAAAGTAGAAACCTGCCAAGCCAAATCCTGCAAGAGCCAAAACTCCTAAGACGGCAGATAAACTGCTGTTTGAATCACTTGCCTTGCTAGATGATTGACTAGAAGCTGTTTCTTCCTTCTTATCAGTTTCTTTCGATGCATCTTTTTCAGCTTGAGCTGCTGCTACCAGATTGGCCTTGTTATAGCCGTCATATACAAAGTCTGCTTCCAAACCTTTTTCTGTACGAATCTTATCTTCCATCTCGCTTTCAACTTGCTTGATTTGTTTGAAAATCGTTTCCGCACGTTTAAGTGAGTCACTTGTTACTTCGTCTGCAGTAGCTTTCGCTTGGTCATCAGTAAGTCCACTGTATTTTTGATCCAAAGCTGCTTGTTCTTTGATCCATCCTTTTTCCAATTCTTTCCACTTCTCTTGGATGCTGTTGCCAAAGAGGTCTGGGTATTTCATGACCATTTGGTCAATATGCCAAACAGCCCAATACCAAGAAGTTGGATCGTATTTGGCAGAGCGAACTTTGAATGGTGCATAGGTATCGTTGACAATACCATAGAATGGCACATAAGGCGTGTTCCGGCTTTGAGCGAGACCTAACCAAACGACACCACCAAATGGAGTTGGCAAGTCCTTCTTAATTTGGTATACGTGGGCGTTAATGACGTTTTCATTTCCCAAAGCATATTTGTATTTATTGGTATCGACTTCTTTACCTGGTTCCACCAAGTCATCTGGTGTGTATTGTTTGAGGTGTTCGAACCGGTTCCGTTGTTCAGCAAAAACATCTTCTAGACTATACTTTTTAGAAGGATCCGTTGGTTTGCGCAAAAGGTCAAAGTGCTTATCATCATATTTGATGTCCGCTTTAGGATCCATCAAGGTAATCCCTGCATAGGTCCGTGAGCGGTTGCGTTCGGTATATTCATCTGGACCATAAGAGTCTGCAATATGGAAGTTACCATCTTTATCAGTCTTGTAGTGGTCTGCCTTTTTAGCAACTGCTTCCACATCTTTCGAAGCAATGACATTGTCCTTGTCCTTGAAATCCACATGTCCTAGATAGTAGGTATTGGCAAAGATGGCATAGCGGTCTTGAGGGAATTTAATGGCTACATATTGGTGACCAGAGAGGATTTCCATGTACCAGAGTTCATTCTTATCTGCTACGACAATGATGTTTCCTTCGGCAGATCCTTTTTCATCAAGTACCTTGGCAACCAACTCAATTCCTTCACGAGCTGTTTTGACACGTGGAAGAACCAAGTCCACCATAGCAGCTTCAGCCAAGCCATTTTTCACCAGTGGGTCTGCTTCCAAAATCTTATCGTGTGGGGTTGCAGATACGGTAGAAGTCATGGAAACACCTGCTTCGTTAAAGCCGTGTGCTCCGAAGTTCCCGTTGGAACCATCTCCATGGGCTGCATCATAAGTTGCGGTATATTTCATTTCATGACTCAAGTGGGGATAAGCAAAGCCGTTGGATTCATCCTCCAACATATCCCCATCCTTATAGTCTTTGGCAGGTACCACTTCATAAGTTTTATTGTGGCGACCACCATCGGGAGCATAAGGATAGTCTTCAGTCCGCCCAAAGAGCATGGAACCATCTGTCGTGAGTTCCTTTCCAACAATGAAGGCTGAGCAGGCCTGCGCAACTTGAACTGGAATCAAGGCAAAGGCCATCAAAGCAATCATCAGTTTGACCAGTAGTTTTCTCATAGTCGATCTCCTTTATGACTACAAAAGAGGCTAGAAAATCATTTTCAAGCCGACAAAAAACAACTATACCAACGCTACCTTCAGTATACCCTTATCCAGATAATAATGCAAGCGGTTTCAAGAAGAGAAATTTAAAAATAGGAACAGTTTTAGACTCTTGCTTCAGCTGTTCCTATTTCTTGCTTTAACGCGTATTGTATTGTTTCATGACACGAGCAATGTCCCGATTTTGTTCCCGCCGTTTGATGGATTCACGTTTGTCATAATCGTGCTTCCCTTTGGCTAAGCCCAGCAAGAGCTTGGCATAGCCATCCTTGAGGTAAACCTTAAGGGGAACTAGAGTCATCCCTGTTCCTTTAGTCTCCTGCTCCAACTTTTGAATTTGCTTCTTATGCAGCAAGAGTTTGCGACGACGCTCTGGGTCTTGGTTCCAGATATTGCCTTCCTCATAGGGAGCAATATGAACATTGCTGAGCCAGACTTCCCCATTTTTGACTTGGGCAAATCCATCCTTGAGGTTGATACGAGCTGCTCGAACACTCTTGATTTCTGTACCAGTCAGGACCATTCCTGCTTCAATGGTTTCAACAATTGTATAATCGTGGCTTGCTTTCTTATTTTGTGCGACGACCTTTCCCTCGCCCTTTGCCATGCTTAGCTCCTTTCTTAGCTACTTCCTTGTAAAAAGGTTTCTTACTCTTTTTCTTCTTGTCTTTTGAAGAATGCTTGCGCTTGTTCTCTCTAAAGCCCCCTTGCTTTCGTTCTTCTTTCTTAGAAGAAGGGCGCTTAGAGTGTCCATTTCGATCTTTACGATCCGAAGCTTTAGTGACTTTTTCAATCAAATCCAGCTCACTTGGGATATAAGAAAAATCAATCTCGCCAGTCATCTTATCCGCTCTTTCGACCCTGATTCGGATCTCCTGACCGACACGGAAGGTCACGCCTGATTTTTCCCCGCGCAAGGTCAAATCGCGCTCGTTAAAATGATAAAAACCAGGTAAGGTGGTGATGTGGATCAGACCTTCTACAGTATTTGGCAATTCAACAAAGAGACCAAACTTGACGACACTGGACACCAATGCATCGTACTCTTCGCCAACATAGTCCTCCATGTACTCTGCCTTCTTCATGGCTTCTACTTCCCGTTCCGCATCAATGGCGCGGCGTTCCCGGCTAGACGATTGGCTAGCAATATCTGGAATGACCTGTTCAAAATGCCTAGCCACTTCAGAATCTTTTCCATACTCTCGCACCATGCGGTGGACTAATAAGTCTGGATACCGGCGAATCGGACTGGTGAAGTGAGTATAGAACTCAGCTGCTAGCCCATAGTGGCCGTGGTTGTGCTCGGAATAACGCGCTTGTTGCATGGAACGAAGCAACATCATAGACAAGACATCAGCATAGGGTTCCCCTTCTACCTTCTTCATGATGTCCTGCAAGGTTTCCTGACTCATGGAATTAGCTGTCCCATAAATTGGAAGGCCAAAACTAGAAGCATAATCGATAAACTTTTGCACCTTTTCTGCTTTGGGTTCTTCGTGAATCCGGTAAATAAAGGGAAGTTTTCGTTTGGCAAAATGCTCTGCTACTGTCTCATTGGCGATCAGCATGAAGGATTCAATCATCCGTTCTGCAACCCCACGTTGGCGCAAGACGATGTCTACTGGTTTTCCTTGAGGATTGACCAGGATTTTTGCTTCACTGGTATCAAAGTTCAGGGCTCCTCGTTTTTCCCGCATTCCTTCTAAGATCTGATGAAGACCAACCATGGCTTCGATACTTGGCACAATAGCTTGGTATTCCTCACGCTTCTCCTGGTCTCCAGCAATGATCTCATTGACATCGCTATAGGTCATCCGGAAAGTCGTTTTAATGACCGTTTGGGTGATCTGGTAGTGAAGGACTCGACCACGCTGGTCAATCTCCATAATGGCTGACTGGGTCAAGCGATCCACTTGAGGGTTTAAGGAACAAATCCCATTTGATAGACGCTCAGGTAACATGGGCACGACCCGGTCTGTCACATAGACAGAGGTTGCCCGGTTGAGGGCTTCCTTGTCCAAGGCCGAACCTTCGGTCACATAATAAGAGACATCAGCTATGTGAACGCCAAGCTCAAAATTCCCACCTTCCAAACGCTTGATGTGAACCGCATCATCCAAGTCCTTGGCATCGGCACCATCAATGGTAAAGATGATTTTATCTCGAAGGTCCAAACGTCCCTCCATATCCTTCTCACTAGGCTGGTCTGGGATGCTTTCTGCTTCTTTGAGGACTGCTTCTGGAAATTCTGAGACAATATCCATAGACTCCAAGACTTCCAAGACATCGATCCCAGGATCTGTCACATGTCCAACCACATCTTGAACAGTGGCTACAAAGTAGTTGTGTTTTCGACTTGGATACTGTTCAATAGCTACCTTGAGAACTTCCGTTCCCTCTAATTGTAGGGCAGGTTTTTTCACGTAAATGCGTTGGCTAATCTTTTGATTCTTTGAAAGGATGTAGCCTGCATATTTGGGTTTTTCCTCATCCAAAACGATTTGGCCGACGACTGTTTGGAGGCTGTGCTCCAAGACATCAATGATTTTCCCCTCTGCCGCGGTCCCCTTTTGCCGATCGGCGACCTTGGTGATTACAACCTCAACTGTATCCCCATCAATGGCATGGTTGACATCATTTCGTCCAATAAAAAGGTCCTCTTCTTCCCCCTCTAGGCTAACAAAGCCAAAGCCACTCTTATGAGCATGGAAAATCCCTTTCACAGTAATGACGCCTTTTGGCTTGGCATCAAGGAGACTTAAAAAACCATTTTCTTCAAAGGTTAGTTGACGACGTCGCTCCATCAGCGAAATGGTCTTAATCAGTTCACGAAAACCTTTGGCGTCTGTACTCCCAATGGCTTGAGCCAACTGATCAACCTGAGCTTTTCCCTCCTGTTTTAAATAATCAATAATTTTACTTTTCATATCTTGTGCTGGATACCCAGCCTCCTTTATTTTCTTTCTTTCAGAGAGATTTCTTTGCAAGTGACAATCTCCCTATCCAACGACCCATAGATGAAAAAATAGGCAAAGACAATGTCTAAGCCTATCTTATTTACTGGATAATACCATTAGAATCATCGCAATGAGTAACCAAAGGAAAATCATTACTCCTGTCAATCGTTGCATCACTGCTTCGAATCCACGAGCTTTTGAACGTTCAAACAAGTCATTTGAGCTTGCATCGAATACGTTGCTAGATTGATTTTTAGTTGGTTGCATGAAGATAGCGATAATAATTAATACAGATAGTACCAATAAAATAGTAATCAACGGTTTAGTCATAATTTAAAAACTCCTTAAAATCCTATCTATTTTACCATAAAAATCATTTCGTTTCAAGATGTAATGTCACTTTTCTCTCTTTGGGACAATACTTCAAAACTTCAATTTTTTCAGGGTGGGTCTTCATATTTTTACTTGTCAAATAATTCTGACTACCACAGCTCGTGCAGGTTAGTTGTACTTTAATGCGCACTGATTTCTCTCACTTTCAAATACTTTCTAAAGATGAATAAAAGGAAGGCCAAATCTATAAAGGCTAGGATAGCAGTCCCATAGAATACCCAATGGTAATTGACATGCATGGCAATACTAGAGCCCATCATGGGACCAAGAACTCCCCCAACATAAAAGAAGAGTTGATTGTAACTAAAAATCCGAGAAATTCCTTCCTTGGGAGTCATGCGGTTTAAGAGAGCCGTCACTCCAGGCATTAAGGCTCCTGTCCCAATCCCAAATAGGAAACGAAGAAGGCCTAATTGAAAAGGGGTCTGAGCAAGGGCACAGAAGATATAGAGGATACCACTATAGAGAAGAGCTAAAAGTAAGAGGCGATGGTTGCCAATTTTATCTCCGAGCTTCCCCATCCATCCCGATGTCAGGATACTGGAAATACCCATCGCTGATACGATCAGCCCAGATACAAAAATAACATTGTCGCTCTGGCCAAGCTCTCTTACATAGAGTGGAAGAATGGGAGAAATGGACTGACCGATCATCTGAATGGTCATACTGGTCAAAAAGAGGCCCAGTAAAATGTCCTTATGCTGGATAGAAGCCAGTAATTCCCAGCTTGAAAGGTGCTCCTCCTTGGATATTTGTTGGTAGTCTTCCTCAATGCCCCACCAAGTCAAGACAGAGACGAGAAAGAGGAAAAAACCAACGAGGAGAAAGACATTCCGCATACCAAATTGCTCTGCGATCAATCCCCCCAACAAGGGGCCCATCAAAGTACCGGCAACAGTTCCCGTCGATAAGGTTCCTAGAGTGTATCCAGATTGATTCTTTGGCACCTGACTGGCAATGAGAGCCGTACTGTTAGGGACAAAGCCTGAGAAAACACCATTTAATAAGCGTAGAAGTAGCAACCAAAAGACGGAAGGGACAAAAGCAATTCCTCCCATGGTCAAGGTCATAGCAATCGAGGCTCTCAACATCATGGGTTTCCGACCATAACGGTCTGCCAGACTCCCCCAGATTGGGGCCATTAGAGCAGAAGTCAAAGAGGAGGAGGCGACTGCAATCCCAGCATAAAAAGGAACTGCCGGACCTTTTACCCCCAACTCCTCCACAAAAAGAGCCATAAAAGGGACCACCAACGAAAGACTGGCACCTACGAAAAAACAGCCAATCCAGGCAATAAAAAGATTTTTACGCCAATTGATTTCCAGTGAAATAGGATCATCTTCTTTCTATTTGTTCTAAAGCCCGATCGATTTCCTGATAGAGGCGATCACGCTGGCTATTGTTATCGATCACGAGATCAACAAAAGCTTTTTTCTCATCTAGAGGCATCTGGGCTGCCAAACGATCGCGCGCCTGGACCTCTGTTAAGGCATTACGCTCCATCAAACGTTCTAACTGAGTATCTTCCGTCACATAGACCAGCCACACTTGGTCAAACCAGTCCAGATATCCCTGCTCGATTAACAAGGGGATATCCATGAAAAAGATGTCTTCTGTTGCAGCTAGTCGGTCCCGTTCTCGCGCCAGAGCTTTGCGAATGATGTCCCCCTGTACTTGGTTGGACCAGGTAATCTCTTTTTGGCTTGAAAAGATGCGTTGAGCCAGAGCAGGACGATTCAAGTCTCCAGTATCTAGAAGGACTTCCCTTCCAAAATGCTCTACCAAAGCTTGATAGAGTTCTCCACCTGGTGCCTGCAAGTCATGGACTACTCGATCAGCATCAATGACAGGATACCCCTTTTCTCTCAAATAGGAGGTGACAGTCGACTTCCCTGAAGCAATCCCTCCTGTTAATCCGATGATTCTCGCCATCTAGTTCTCCTTTTGACAGTGAGGACAAAAATGGGTTCCGCGTCCCCCCAGCTGGATTTTCTCGATTGGTGTCCCGCAGCGCAAACAAGGCTGGCCTGTTTTCCCATATACCTGGTGTTCTTCCTGCATGGTGCCATCCTCGCCAAAAGCATTGCTGTAAGAGCGAATGGTGGAGCCACCCTTTTCAACAGCCTGGGTAAGCACAGCAATCGTTTCTTTGCGAACGGCTTTGGCTTCTCTAGCAGTCAAGCTTTGACCCAAACGGGCTGGATGAACCTTAGCTCGATAAAGGACCTCATCTACATAGATATTGCCCAGACCAGCCACTAATTTTTGGTCCAAAAGAGCTGATTTAATGGGTTTCTTTGATTGTTTAAGAGCTGCTTGGAAGGCTGGCCCTTTAAAATCTGCTTCTGTCGGCTCTGGACCAATCTTTTTCGCCAAAAAATAGCTGTCGACAAGCTCAAGTGTGATGACTTCCATGGTTCCAAACTTGCGGACATCTTCATAGACCAGGGTGCTGCCATCTGTAAAATGAAAGAAGACATGGGCGTGCTTGCGAAGAGGAACCTCGTCTGGATAAAAGAAATACTTGCCTTCCATTCGCAAATGCGAGATGAGAACCAGATCCGTCAGATAAAATAAAAGGTATTTCCCACGGCGCCCCATGGCCCGAATTTCTTGACTTGGAAGATCTTGACAAAAAGCATCTAGATCCGTATGAATCATCTTAGGATACTTTACTTCCACTGACTGGATGGTTTTTCCAAAAATTAATTTCTCAAGACCGCGTCGGACAGTCTCTACTTCTGGTAATTCAGGCATAGAACTCCTTTCAAAAACAAGAAGCAGGCTTCTGCCCACCTCTTATTAATATTCTTTTTCGTTGTATCCAAAATCAGCAAGATCCAATTTCTTATCCCGCCAATTTTTCTTGACCTTGACCCAAGTTTCTAGGAAGACCTTGTCCCCTAGCATGAGCTCGATATCCTTACGCGCAAGGGTTCCGATTTTCTTGAGCATGGCGCCACCTTTTCCGATGACAATGCCTTTTTGGCTATCGCGCTCGACCATGATGGTTGCACGGATATGGACCTTATCTGTCTCTTCATCCCGCTTCATAGAATCCACGACTACTGCAACAGAGTGAGGAATTTCTTCCCGCGTTAAATGCAAGACCTTCTCACGGATCATTTCAGAGACCAAGAAACGCTCTGGATGGTCAGTGATTTGGTCAGCAGGGAAATATTGGAAACCTTCTTCTAAGTTTTCGCTCAAAATATCAATCAAATGCGAAACATTGTTTCCTTGAAGGGCTGAAATCGGCACAATTTCCTTGAAATCCATCTGACTACGGAAGTCATCGATTTGCGCCAAGAGTTGGTCAGGGTGCACCTTGTCGATCTTGTTGACCACCAGAATAACCGGTACCTTAGCAGCCTTGAGGCGCTCGATGATCATGTCATCGCCTTTACCACGTGGCTCGTCTGCTGGCACCATAAAGAGAACGGTATCGACTTCTCGAAGGGTGCTATAGGCCGACTCTACCATGAAGTCTCCAAGCGCTGTCTTGGGTTTGTGAATCCCTGGGGTATCGATAAAGACAATCTGTTCCTTATCGGTCGTGTAGATTCCCATAATCTTATTACGCGTTGTCTGCGCCTTATCACTCATGATGGCAATTTTTTGCCCCATGACGTGGTTCAAAAAAGTTGACTTCCCGACATTGGGACGTCCTAAAATGGCTACAAAGCCTGATTTAAATGTCATAGTTTCCTTTCATGAGGGAAGTCTCCCTCTTATCCAAATACCAAAGCCCACAACTTGGGCACAAATATGATGAGACCTGTCACAAAGGCAAAGCCCGAAATAACGAGAACCGCTCCTGCCGCCATATCCTTGGCATTCTTTGCCAGCATGGAGAAATGGTAATCGCTCGCCAAATCCACTACATTTTCAAGAGCAGAATTCATGATTTCAAAGGCAATGACCAAAGAAACACTTAAGAGTAGAAAGATCCACTCTGTTGCTGAAATGCCAAAAAGGAAGCCTGCAACAATCGCTAAGATAGCTGAAAGTGCATGCTTGCGCATATTTCGTTCCTCTTTAAAGGCTGTGAAAATCCCTGTTAAAGCAAATTCAAGACTGGCAATCAGTTCTCGATTTTTCCATTTTCGTTTATTGTCTTGTGAGTCCATAGGCTGTCAAAATCTCTTCCTGTAGGCCAAACATTTCCTTTTCTTCTTCCGGCGTATAGTGATCATAACCGTTGATATGAAGGAAGCCATGCACTGCTAAAAAGCCCATCTCGCGCTCAAAGCTGTGGCCATACTCTGCTGCTTGCTCACGCGCCTTGTCTACAGAAATAAAGAGCTCTCCAATATAGGTATCGAATTCAGCCATCATCTCTGCTAACTCTGGATGGTCTTCTAAATCTTCTTCCGAAAAAGCAATGTCCATCTCTGGTTTGTATTCCAGACTGATCACATCCGTTGGGCGATCCGTGTCCCGGTATTCCAAGTTCAATTCATGGCTACGTTCGTTGGTTACAAAGGTCACTGCCATTTCCTTGTCTTCTTTGCCCAATTTTTTTGCAGCAAATTCTAAAATTTCCTGGGTTTGTTTGATCATTTCTTCAGAGACTTGACCGGTCTCATCAACCATTTCAATATACATCTTGGATCACCTCACTATCATTTCAATTATAGCATAAAAATAGCGTATATACTAGAATACACGCTACTTTTACTACTTGAAGAATGCCCTTTTATTCAACCGTCTGTTGGATAGCTTGCATCTGGGCGTAGATGCCACCATGGGCAACTAAGTCTGCATGTTGCCCACGTTCGACAATGCGCCCTTCTGATAGAACCAAGATCTGATCCGCATCTTGGATAGTCGACAAGCGATGGGCAATGATAAAGGTGGTCCGGCCCTTTTGCAGGACAGCCATAGCTTTCTGGATGATTTCTTCTGTTTCCGTATCGATGTGAGAGGTTGCCTCATCCAAAATCAGAATTTGCGGATTCATATAGAGCGTCCTCGCAAAGGAAATCAACTGGCGTTCGCCACTTGAAAAGGCCGATCCTTTTTCTACAACTGGATGGTCGATTCCCTTTTCAAGACGCTCTACAAAGGGCCATGCTCCGACTTTTTTCAAGGCATCTTTGACCGCATTCCGATCAATGTGTTCCTGACTCATGGCCACATTACTAGCAATGGTTCCTGTAAATAGATAAGGATCTTGTAGAACAATGCCCATGTGGGAGCGAAGACTCTCTCTAGAGAAATGGCGAATATTCTGGCCGTCGATCCGAATTTCTCCCTCCTGCGGATCATAGAAACGATAGAGCAAGTTCATAATGGAGGATTTACCCGAACCAGTATGGCCAACCAAGGCAAGGGTTTGACCTGGATGGGCTTGGATGGAAATATCCTTCAGAACTGGCTTACCTTCTTCATAGGCAAATTGAACGTCGTCAAACACGACCTCTGCCTTTTCTATCTTCAGTTCCAATGCACCATCGGCCTCTAACGGTTGGTCTAAGAAGGCAAGGACGCGGCTCCCCGTTTCTAAGGATCGCCGAATATTTGGGAATTGACGACTAAGATTGGCCATGAGATCAAATAGATTAATCACATAGTTAATATTGATAAATAAGAAACCAGCCGTCACACCGATATTACCCTGTAGGAAAGAAATCCCAGCGATAGTCAAAATGCCTGCAATCACTAAAAACTTGAGCAATTCCGTCAAGGTCCAAGAAGCGATAGAATCGGCTAAGAGGATTCGATCATTTGCTCCTAACATCTTCTGGGTAGTGGCTTCAAACTCCTCCACCACACCAGGCTCTTGATGATAGAGCTGAATCATACTAGCACCGTGCAAGAGTTCATTGACCTGGGTATTGACCTCGCTTCGCGCATCAAAGAAATCCTTCATAGGCTGGTCCGTCATGACCTTGTAGAGATACTGGATCCCATAGAAAATCGGAAAGACCAAACACAAGAGAAGGCCCATCATAGGACTCAGGTAAAAGAGAATCCCTAGGATAAAGAGAAAGCGTACCAAATAGATGACTAAAATCATACAAGAGTTATAAAACTGGGTCCTCAAGGTCTCCGTATCATTGACAATTCTTGTCGCGATCTTCCCAGCCGGCTTATCATCAAAATAAGAAATAGGCAGCCCTTGCATGACTTGAAAGGCTTGGTCTCTCAGACTAGCGGTTACTTGATTACTTCCATGTAGCAAGATCCGATTGCCCATGTAGCTAATCAGCTGCCCCAGGCTCAAGACCAAGAGATAGAATCCTCCCATCTGAAGCAAGTCCCCTTGTCCTCCACCGTGGGTCAATGCAGTCAAAGGCCCATCGATCATCTTTTGGAGAAGAAAGGGAGACAATTCAGAAAAAATGGTGGCTAGTAAGAGGCAAATGAAGCCAGCAAGAAAGACAGTTGGATAAAGCGTGATCCTAGATAATAATCGTTTCAATACTTTCATCTTATTCTCCTTCCTGTTTTTGTTGCCGTTGGTATTGTTCATAATACCAGCCCTCTTGAGCTAATAAATCACTAGCCCTGCCTTCTTCAACAATCTGTCCTTGATCCAAGACGATGATCCAATCAGCCTGATGGACAGCCGACAAGCGATGAGAAACAATGATGGTCGTCTTGTCTTTTCGTTCTTTTTGAATGGTGTCAATAATGGCCTGTTCGGTCTTCGCATCCACTGCCGAAAGGGAATCATCTAACAACAAGAGATCTGCATCTCTTAAGAAGGCACGCGCCAAAGAGATCCGCTGTTTTTGACCTCCTGATACAGAGACCCCTTTCTCACCGATCAGGGTGTCCATTCCATGAGACATCCGCTCGAGATCATCCGCAAAAGCAGCTTGGGCTACTGCTTCCATCAAGTCTTCTTGGCTGGCTCCTTTTTTACCAAGCGCTATATTCTCACGGATAGACTTAGAAAATAAAATATGTTCTTGGGAAACATAACCAATTTTTTCTTCAATCGAGTGTCGGTTGTAGTCCACGATCGGTTGCTGGTTGACCAAGAATTCTCCCTCACCAACTGGGTATTGCCGCAAGAATTGTCGAACCAGGGTAGTCTTTCCTGCACCGGTACGACCAACAATTCCAACCGTCTGTCCTCGCTGGATAGTCCAATCAATGCCTGATAGGCTCTTTCGCTCAGCACCAGGATAACTGAAGGAATAATCCTTAAACTCTACCGAATCGATCTGCTCTAAATAGTGTGTACCATCTGGCTCAAGATCATCTGTCTCATCAATCACTTCTTTTAGTTTTTTATAGGACATTTGCCCTGTCTGATAGACCAAGATCAGGTCCGCCATCATCCACATAGGCTCAATTAAAAAGACCAAATACAGTTGCAAGGCCAATAGCTTGCCAAGGCTCAACTGCCCACTTGCTAGGGACTGTCCTCCAAATAGCAGGAGCAAGACTGTCGAGAATCCAATAAACAACAGGGCTAAGGGGCCAAAAGAATATTGGATAGAAGCAATTTTGTCCCCTGTTTTGGATAGACTAGCCGTTTTCTTCTGAAACTGTTTGACCTGCTGATCCCGTCTACTATAGGCCCGCATGACCCGGATCCCTTCGATGGACTCCAAGACTTCATCGTTCAACTGAGCAACCGCTTCCCGGTTTTGCTCAACATACTCCTCCTGCTTTCTACTCAAAAAATAGGTAGAGACGACAAGGAAGATCATGGGAATAAAGGAAATCAAGGTTAATTGCCAAGAAATGAAAAACATGGTCGGAATAATAAAGGCAAACAAGCCACCGCCAAACAGGAGCACCATCATCCCGTAACCAGCCATATCGGCCATGCCATCCACATCCGTCGTAAAGCGCGTCAAGAGGTCCCCTGAGCGAAATTTCTCAAAAAAGGGACGCCGCATAGCTACTAGCTTACGAAAAGCTTGTCCCTGAAGGGTCGCCTTGAAATGGACTGACGACTGAAAGAGTCGCAACTGCCAATAAAAAGCCGTCAGGTAATTGAGGATGGCTGATCCCACCAAGAGGACCATATCCCATACAAAGTTCGATTGCGTCAGCGTCTGCTGACTCAAATGATCCACTAAGCGCTGAATGACTTGCGTCGGGATCAATAAAGTGTAATCATAAAGAATCAGTACCATAGCGATCTTCACATATCGCCACTTGCGCTCCCTGATATACTCCCAAATAGCTCTGATCATATATTCTCCTTTTCAAAATGGCACAGAAAAAACCCAAGCAAGGAGCTGAGTACGTACTCAGTCCACACTTGGGCCTTCTGATGCCTGTCACCAATTCAGTTAAGGCAGGCAAAAATGCATACAAAAAACCCAAGACAGACTCCTCCATCTTGGGTTTCATTCAATTTTTACATAGAACTCAACTGAGATTGGAGAAGTTGTGTATTCAATTGTGTCATCAAAACATCTACTTTGTTCATGATGGTTTTCTCCTTTCTCTTTGTTGTTCTAACTTTACCACGGATTTCTGTGCTTGTCAACGTTTTTTTGAAAATTGTTGAAAAAAGATCCATAAATAGGCACTAAATTAGAAATTAAAGCACAAAAAAGAAGCCTAGATCCTCTCTAAGCTTCTCTCTTCTTCTATGCTAGTTGCCGGGATTGAACCGGCGACCTCATCCTTACCATGGATGCGCTCTACCGACTGAGCTAAACCAGCAGTACCTATCTACTATATCATGGAGATAGGCCTTTTGTCAATATCCTGACTCATTTTTCTGCCAAATATTCTTCCTTGTTGAGGACATAATGAACTCTCGTCACCATTCTCCCTTCTTCATGCAGGTCTAGCATCGCGTAGGGCTCTTCGTGAGAATATTTCATCCCTGATTTGGCCATCACCCGTCCAGAAGCCGGGTTGTCCTTATCATGAACAGCAATGAGCTTGTTCATCCCTAACTGTTCAAAAGCCAGGGCAATGACTGCCTTGGTAGCTTCTGTCGCAAGACCTTGGTTCCAATAATCTTTATTCAGAACATAGCCGATACTCCCCTTTTTCAGAGAAAGATCCAAATCCAGTAAATCAATAGTCCCGATAAATTTTCCATTTTCTTTGAGTTCGATCCCCCATCTGCCAAGTGGGCTCGCTAGGTAAAAAAGAGCAATATTATTACGCGTCTCTTCTAGACTCTGATTGGTTGGAAAAGTGTAGCGCGTAACTGTTTCATTAGAAGCGTACTCAAACATAGACGGTGCATCTTCTAGAGTGACCGGACGCAAGTGCAAGCGCTCAGTCTCTATTTCTCGATAAGCCGCTAACTTCACATATAAATTTTCCATTTGACACTCCTTCTTTAGGGATTAGTTTAGCAAATAACATAAAGGAAGGCAAGCTCAAATTTTTCTTGCTTTTTAACCCATTTTTCTATACAATAAAATCAATCAAAACAATCAGATGAGGAGTGAAAAGGTCATTGAGTTAGGAGAGCAATCTCATGCCAATGACCTTTTTACACCTAAATCTAAGTAAGGAGAAATAATCATGTTAATTGGTATTCCAAAAGAAATTAAAAATAATGAAAATCGGGTCGGCTTGACCCCTGCAGGTGTACAAAGCTTGGTGAAGAAAGGCCATCAAGTTTTGGTAGAAACAAATGCCGGACTTGGTTCTGGCTTTGCAGATGAAGATTACGCTAAACAAGGGGCAGCTATCGTTGCTACTGCGGCAGAGGCTTGGGCAGCTGAATTGGTAGTCAAGGTCAAAGAACCCCTCGCTGAAGAATACGGCTTCCTTCGTGAAGACCTCTTGCTCTTCACCTACTTGCACATGGCTGCTGCCCCTGAATTGGCTGATGCCATGGTGACTGCCAAGACAACTGGGGTGGCTTACGAAACGGTACGAGACCTTGAAGGACAATTGCCTCTCTTGGTGCCAATGAGTGAGGTTGCTGGACGAATGGCCGTTCAAATCGGGGCTCACTTCCTCACCAAACAAGAAGGTGGATCTGGTGTCCTCCTAGGTGGGGTACCTGGTGTTCCTAAAGGGAAGGTTACCATCATAGGAGGCGGGGTAGTTGGAACCCACGCAGCTCGTATCGCCCTTGGACTCGGTGCCCAAGTGACCATCTTAGATATCAGCGCTAAACGTTTGGCTGTTCTAGAAGATGTCTTTGGTCATCAAATCCAAACCCTTATGTCCAACCCATTTAACATTGAAGCTAGTGTCCGTGATGCCGATGTTGTCATCGGAGCTGTCTTGATTCCTGGAGCTAAAGCTCCTAAATTAGTGACGGACGATATGGTCAAACAAATGCGTCCCGGTTCTGTCATCGTCGATGTGGCCGTTGACCAAGGTGGGGTTATTGAAACAGCAGACCGTGTCACTACTCATACGGAGCCTGTTTACGAAAAACATGGTGTGCTCCACTATGCCGTTGCCAATATCCCAGGCGCTGTCGCTCGCACCTCTACTATCGCCCTTACCAATGTGACCCTTCCTTATGTAGAAGCTTTGGCTGACAAAGGTTTCCATAAGGCCATCGCCCTCGACGAAGGTTTGCGCCAAGGTGTCACTACTTACCAAGGCAATATCACAAGCCAACCAGTTGCAGAAGGTCTAGAACGCGACTTCACTCCAATCGACGAATTGGTTTAATTTCTAATATTTAAAAGGCTGGGCAAAAAGTGTCCAGCCTTCGTTGTATGATAGTAATAACTACATGACGCAGTGGTTGATTGGCATCTTTGTTCGCTTTTAAAGCTCCAAAGACGACCTAATCAACTGTGCGGGGGTGGGAAAACGAACTCTTATTAAATAGTCTGAGTTCTTTCCCATTCCCTTTTTTATTCTGCTTCTTCTTCCACATCCAGTTTTTCTTTGAGGACTGGATTCGGAATGGGCTCATAGGCCCGGATAATTTCGGCAACTACCGGATGGCGAACGACATCCTTGGCAGAGAAATGCACAAAGTCAATCTGAGAAATATTTTTTAATTTCTCCTGGGCATCAATCAAGCCGGATTTGACATTTCGAGGGAGGTCAATCTGGCTGGTATCTCCATTGACAATCATCTTGGAGTTAAAACCAAGACGGGTCAAGAACATCTTCATCTGCATGATGGTGGTATTTTGCGCTTCATCTAAAATGACAAAGGCATCGTCCAAGGTCCGTCCCCGCATATAGGCCAGAGGGGCAATCTCGATAATTTCTCGTTCCATCATCCGAGTAGTCTGATCTTTCCCTAAGATTTGGTAGAGGGCATCATAGACTGGTCGTAGATAAGGGTCTACTTTTTCCTTGAGATCTCCTGGAAGGAAACCAAGGCTCTCTCCTGCTTCTACAGCTGGACGGGTCAAAATGATCCTCTTAACTTGACCACGCTTGAGGGCGGTGACAGCCAAAGTCACAGCTAGGAAGGTTTTCCCTGTCCCGGCTGGTCCAATCCCGAAGGTCACATCATGGTGCTTTACACTATCGACATAAATCTTTTGCCCCAGCGTTTTGACCCGAATGGGCTTGCCGTAGCTATCCTTGATTATCTCTTCTTCATATAGAGCGATGAACTTATCCAATTCATCATTACGAACCATTTGAATGGCGGTCACAACATCCGGCGTCCCAATGGTCATACCACGATTCACCAAGATCAGCAAAGCCTCAATGACTTGTCTAGCTTTCTCGCAATCTTCTTCTTGACCAATGACCTGGACAATTTCTGTTCGAGCATGGATGATCACATCTAACTCTTGCTCCATCAAACGCAAATGACGTTCATTGGATCCAAATAGATGGAAGAGATCATCTGGATGACTTAATTGAATATCAATTGAATGTTCTTTCAAATAAAGAACCTCTCTATTTCTGTAAGTTTTTTCTATTATAACAAAGTGACCGAGAATTGACCATCCCCGGCTCACCACTATCTTCTGTTACTAATGACTGAGGTATTCTTCCCAGATTGCATCAAAATCTCCTAGATTAAAGGAGAAACTGGCATGTTCTTCCAGAAAGCGGCTGACCTCATCAAAATCATCTGTATGTTTTGGAAAGGCAGACTCATGAAAAGCTAGATCAGCTAGCAAGGCTTTCGGAGCATTGCTTTTGGGATTGCGCTCTGTCATCAGCCAAGTGTAAAATGATTTTCGCATAAGGCTCCTCTTAGATTAGTTCCGTTCCAAACTGGTCTTGCTTGATTTTTTTCGCTTTCATCAAGCCACCCAGAGCCTTTTTGAACTGCCCCTTGGAAATTCCAAAGGTTGCCTTAATCTCTTCTGGGGAGGACTTGTCATTCAAGGTCATAAAGCCACCATTCCCCTCCAAGTAGGCCAAAATCATCTGCGCATCGTTTTCAAGCATTTCAAACGAGCGTGGTTTCAAGGACAAATTCAAGGTCCGATCCACCTCTCGGAAACCGATGACCCGAGCATCTAAGACTTGTCCCAAACGGGGTTCGGCATAGCGTTCACTTGGATGGATAAAGCCCAGCATATTATTCTCAGGCAGGTAAACAAAGGTCCCTGAAAGTTTTAAGCGATAGACGATGGCCGGCCAGTTCTGGTTTTGCATATTGTTGTAGGCTGGACGAGCAATTCGTTGGAAGTCTTCTTGGTAAGCCAAGACACCCCAGATCCGATCTTTTTTATCAACTTCTAGGCGAACAAAGAGTTTATCGCCTTTTTTCGGCCACAGATCCTTGATTTCTGGCAAAATATCCAGAGAGACGACAATCTCCTTATCGGGTAGACCCGTATCGACAAATACACCCAGGTCCTTGCGAACTTCAGTCACTGTCCCCCAGCCAAATTGGTCCTGACGGGCTGTGACTTCTAGGGTGGTCAGACGCAAACGTTGCTTCATATCCGTATAGGCAAAGCCCTTGACGGATTCTCCAAGTGCATGCTCTCCTTCAGACTTGTCCAAGGCATAAGTCTGCCCATCCTTCTGGACAAAGTAAAAGCGATCATTCTCATCCGTTACAAGGCCCACGATATCATGTGCGAGGTTGGTATTCATTTTTTCCTTCTTTCTGGCTAAAGCTCATCAATAGCCCCTTAATGGAAATAAAACTCAGCCAGCAGTGCCAACTGAGTTCATTTCCTCTGTAAACTGCTGGAAATGATTAAACTTCAAGCAATTCTTTTTCTTTGTGTGCTGTCATTTCATCAACATGTTTCACAGCATCATCGGTTACTTTTTGGATTTCTTTTTCGAGATTCTTCAATTCATCTTCAGTGATTTCTTTAGCTTTTTCTTGCTTCTTCGCTTCATCCATCGCATCACGACGAATGTTACGGATCGCTACCTTAGCATTTTCACCGACTTTTTTCACTTCTTTGGCCAAGTCACGACGAGTTTCTTCTGTCAAAGCTGGGATGACCAAGCGGATAACCGAACCATCGTTGGCTGGAGTAATTCCAAGATCAGAAGCATTCAAAGCGTGCTCGATATCTTTCAATGAAGACTTGTCAAAAGGTGTGATCAACATCACACGAGCTTCTGGAATGGTGATCGATGCGATTTGATTCAATGGAGTATCAACTCCGTAATATTGAACATAGATCCGATCCAAGAGACTTGCATTTGCACGGCCTGCACGGATACTTCCAAATTCACGTCCCAAACTTTGGTGAGACTGAGTCATTCTTTCTTTAGCTTTTTCTACGATTGGATTTGCCATTTTATTCCTCTAACTTCCTTATTTTTCTACATTATTAGAAACGGTAGTACCGATATTTTCTCCAAAGACAACGCGTTTGATGTTACCTGGCTCATTCATGTTGAAAACGACTAAGTCAATATCATTGTCCATTGAGATGGTCGATGCTGTCGAATCCATGATACGAAGGCCTTTATTGATGACATCACGGTGAGTTAATTCTTCAAACTTCACAGCTGTCTTGTCTTTCTTTGGATCAGCATTATAAACGCCGTCAACACCATTCTTAGCCATCAAGATTGCGTCTGCTTCAATTTCAGCGGCACGAAGAGCAGCCGTTGTATCCGTTGAGAAGTATGGAGAACCAATGCCTGCACCAAAGATAACAATACGCTCTTTTTCCAAGTGACGAAGGGCACGGCCACGGATATAAGGCTCAGCGACTTGTTGCATGGCAATTGCTGTTTGGACACGCGTATCTACTCCAACCTGTTGAAGAGAATCCGCCATCACCAAGGCATTCATAACTGTTCCAAGCATTCCAGTGTAATCTGCTTGAACGCGATCCATACCTGCTTCCGCCGCAGGTTCTCCACGCCAGAGATTTCCTCCACCGATAACGAGAGCAATTTCAATTCCAAGGTCATGAACTTCTTTGATTTCAAGGGCCATCTTTTGAACCGTTTTGATATCAATTCCGACACCCCGTTCACCGGCTAACGCTTCACCTGATAACTTAATTAAAATACGTTTATACTTAGGTTCTACCATTTTGTCACTCCTTTTATGATCTGTATTATTTTACCACAAAAAGCGTTTTTTATATAGTAATATCTATCAAAAAAATTTTAACTTATCCACTGAAAAGATATTCATTTTTATCCTACTTTTTATAAAGGATCTAGATTTTGGCAATAAAACTCTTTTACATATGTAATTTAAGAATTGTCGCTTTTATCAATCATCGGTTCATCAACAATTATATGATCTTTTCCAGATGATTATCACTCTGAATCAGGTTAGCAGCTACTATAATATTTAATTTCAAATAAGTAATTTAGAATTACATTTACTTTCTTGATTATAAGAAAAGAGCCTCCTTTTTTTAGATAAACAGTATAAAACTTTTAAACTGTTTATGGTGGGAGACTCGTCTTATATCATTTTAATGCTTCTTAGTTAAGCGTATGACTAGTTGAAAAAGGGGATTGTCATCCCCTTTTTCGAGGCTTTAAGGCCTATTCTAGTCACCAATTAGAACTGGCGTTTTGAACGAAGATAAATCAATCATTCACCAAAGGAAGAAGAATTATTTTTCGTCTTCCTCTTTACGACGTCCAAGTGTTGCCAATCCTACAAGTCCTGCAACTAGTCCGAGTACAGTTGATCCTACAGATGTAGTTTCACCAGTATTTGGAAGTTGTCCTTTAGCTGGTGTTGACTCTACTGGTTTACCTGATGTTGGGTCCACTGGTTTACCTGGTGTTGGATCCACTGGCTTATCTGGGGTTGGATTCACTGGTTTGTCTGGAGTTGGCTCTACAGGCTTGTCTGGAGTTGGTTCTACAGGCTTGTCTGGGGTTGGCTCTACAGGCTTGTCTGGGGTTGGCTCTACAGGCTTGTCTGGAGTTGGTTCTACAGGCTTGTCTGGAGTTGGCTCTACAGGCTTGTCTGGAGTTGGCTCTACAGGTTTGTCTGGAGTTGGCTCTACAGGCTTGTCTGGAGTTGGTTCTACAGGCTTGTCTGGAGTTTCTTTAAGTTTGTAAACATACGTTACATTCTTATCGCCTTCGATCACTTTACCTGTAGTAGGGTCGGTAGATTTCAAGTGTCCTTCGTCATCCACTTCACCAACTGTGTAGTTGCCTGCTGGGACCAATTCATAAGTCTTACCGTCTTTTTCGATTGTTTGTGGACGGTTGTCTACCACCGTGTTGTAGTCCTTATCAACTGGTTGATTTTCTTCATCCGTCACATCTGACTTGATGGTCTTGCCTTCTGTATCTACATAGTGAACATAGACGTTACCCTTAGGTTGAGTTGGGTCTTCCTTCACTTCTTTATAGACGTAAGTGATGATTGACTTAGGTTTGTCAACTTTACCTTTAACTGGATCAGATGATTCCAAGTGCCCATCTTCGTCCACTTTACCTACTGGGTAGTCACCTTTCGGTACAATCTTGTAGGTCTTACCGTCTGGAGTCTTGATAGTGTTAGGTTTTTCACCTTCCTCAGTGGTATTATATGGTGTGTCATAAGGTGAGTTTGGTGTGTCTTGACGAGGTTTTTCGATTTCCTTGCCATTTTCATCTACGTAAGTGATGATGACCTCACCCTTCTT
>NZ_JVKU01000028.1:0-48171 GCF_001072385.1 Streptococcus sp. 343_SSPC
CCATTCGGGCGAGCCGTTATAGGTTTGTTATCCGTATTTGCTCAGCTCGAAAGAGAGCAGATAAAAGAGCGTATGCAATTAGGTAAGCTGGGACGGGCCAAGTCTGGAAAGTCCATGATGTGGGCTAAAACCTCCTACGGGTACAACTACGACAAAGAAACAGGATCACTGACCATAAACCCAGCACAATCGCTAGTAGTCAAGTACATTTTCGAGCGCTATCTGGCAGGTCGTTCTATTACCAAATTAAGGGACGACTTAAACGAGAAGTACCCAAAAGAAATTAGCTGGAATTACAGAGCTGTCAGAGGGATCCTGTCAAATCCTGTCTACTGTGGCTACAATCAGTACAAGGGCCAGCTATTCCCTGGAGAGCATGAACCTATTATCTCAGAAGATGTGTACAAGAGGACGCAAGAGGAGCTAAAAATCAGACAGAGGGCTGCTGCAGAAAAGACAAATCCTAGACCGTTTCAGGCAAAATACATGTTGTCAGGACTAGCCAAGTGCGGATATTGTCACGCGCCTCTCAAGCTAATAATGGGCGGTATCCGCAAAGACGGTACTAGATTTATTAGATACGAGTGCTACCAGAGACATCCAAGGAAAACAGCTGGGGTCACTGTTTACAATAACAATCAAAAATGTCACTCTGGAGCTTATGAAAAGGACGAATTAGAGAAATATATCATTACAGAGATAAGCAAGCTACAGCATGACCAGAGCTATATCGAGAAGCTGTTTAACACCCAATCAAGCACTATAGACCGTGATAGCTACCAAAAGCAAATCGAGGAGCTGACTAAGAAACTGAGCAGATTGAATGACTTGTATATTGATGACCGCATCACTTTGGATGAGCTACAAAAAAGGTCCTCAGAATTTATGACAATGAGGACAACACTTGAGGAAGAACTAAAAAATGACCCAGAAAAACAAGGTCAGGAACGAAGAAATAATATAAAACAGGTACTAGACTGTGAGGATATCGCAAGTATTGATTATGATGGCCAAAAGGTCATTGCTAGGGCATTGATCGACAAGGTACAAGTGACATCTGAGCGGATTGTCATAAATTGGAGAATATAAAGAATTTTACTATCCTTCATTTCAATCAGAGTAAAAGCTTTTACCTTGAGTGTGCGCAATGATTTCATAAAGGAACCTCCAAATTTTCATAAATTGGCAGCAACATGGCTGCATAGAGCAAAACAATCATAAGAGCAACAAAGACAAAGACCAGTGGTTGGACGACATTCATGGCCTTGTTCAAACGATGGAAAAAGCCTGCCCAGGTCTTGTCTGCATAGATTTCCAGCTCACTACCGAGCTTGGACTTGGCCTCCCCATATTCAATCATGAGGGCCAGCTCTCGTTTAAAGAAAGGATAAGTCTGAATATGGTCAGAAAAAGACCTGCCACGAGCCAATGCCCGTTCTAAATCCTGTCCAATCTCTCGAAAGAGACGGGAACGTTGCCCCTGCATCACAGGAAAAATTTGATTCAGCTCCAACCCTTGGGCAATCATACTTCCCCATTCTCGAGCATAAAAAGCGGTCAGATAATCCTGTAAGAAGGGGCGAAGAAAAGGAAATCTAGCCAAACATGAAACCAGGGCCAGCCGTTTGGCACGACGGCCTAGGAAAAGGAGCATCAAAACTCCAATCGTCAGCAACACACTCCCTAACAAAACATACTGGGGAAAGACACTAATCAGTCGTGTCGCCCCATTTTGATTCTCCAACTGAGGCAAGAGATAATTTTTCAGCCCCAGCATAATCAAGATCAAAAATCCCAACAAGAGCACGGGATAGGTCGCCACCTCAACTAGTTTCTTTCGAACCTGGGTCAGATTTTCCAAGTAGCTACGGATTTTTTCCAAACTTAAGGTAACATTTCCATGCTGCTCCGCAAGTGCCAATTGAGTCGTTACCTGATCGGAGAAACCTAGATCAGAGAGAATGGCTGACAGGGGCTTCCCGTTGGCCAGTCCGACCTGCATCCTCTCGACAAAATCTGCCTCTACCAATTGACTGCGCCGAAGAAAGTCGATGACCTCTGATAGATGAAAGCCACTGCTGTAGAGATTGTGAAAGAGTTCAATGACATGTTCTTGCTTAGCAATCGATAATTTTTTCGGCTTGCGCCTGATCCAGCTCAATATGTCCCGCTTCATAAAGCGCATCCATTTGCTGGTTCCACTGTTGACTGGAGTGGTTTTGGTAATCTTGGATGGCAAAGTCAGTGACACCTCCTCCCTTTATCAAACGCTGGTAACATATCCCTTGAAGGACAATCCGTAACTCCTCCTCATTCACCCCCAACTCCAATAGGCGTTCATAGACCCCAGGAATGCTCTTGGCATGGATGGTAGAAAAGACCGTCACACCTGTCAGACTAGCCCGAATAACTGCACGAGCTGTCTCCGTGTCACGAATTTCTCCGATGAGGAGGAGATCCGGGCGATGGCGCAGAGACAGTTTAATCAAGCTATCATAAGTCATGCCAATCGCTTCATTGAGCTGCAGTTGCAGCATCTCTTCTTGCTTAATTTCTACCGGATCTTCAATCGACATGACTTGTTGCCCCGAAAATTTTTTCTTGGCCAGGGCATGCATCAGTGTTGTCTTCCCCGATCCGACTGGACCCGCAAATAAGTAGAGCCCCCGCTTACTCACCTTCTCTTCTAGCTCTTGAAGTTGGTCGAACCAGAAACGGAGCTCCCGGTCCTCATTGTGGAGCAGGCGAATAACTAAACTCTCGTATCCCCTATAGTCTCCCACAGTAGACAAGCGTAAGGACAAGACCTTATCCCCTAGAGAATAGTCACAGGAGCCCAATTGACTCCGGCGCCTTTCCCCCACATTCATCCCTGCCATAAACTTAAAATGACTGATGACCGCTACCATTTGTTCTTGCGAATAGGTCTCGACAAAGCGTCGCTCATCCCCAACCCTTAGAAAGAGCTGATAGTCTGACACTCGAGGAACAAAATAAATATCCTGAGCTTCGGCATTCGATGCCATTCGAATTATGGATTGTGCAATTTCTTGAACCATATTTCCTCCTTTCACTATATAATTCGCAATTAATTGGCCAACTAGCGCTGGATTTAGAAAAAAGAGCAAAAAAAAGAAACTCAACTGCATATTGAATTTCTCTTCCTATAGATTATTGCTCTCGTAGTCTAGCTTACAAGAGCGATGAGCCGTGTGGGCATTACCTTTTTCGTATCCTGGACGACGCTTGCTTCTCGGAATCTTCTGATCATTTTCTAATAAGGCAACTGAATGATATTGTTGCACGTATTCCGCACACTCTTCACACCAGCGCTGATCCTCAGGATCCCAAAAAATCGTCATTAAATCACTTCTACTTTTAAATAATGGAGATTGCTCTCTTAAAAGTAACCATTGGCGTTTGTAGTATTTTAGGGCTTCATAATAGTCATCAAAACTCTGACTAGTGACAATGTCCTTCTCCCAATCTTCTAAAAACCACCAGGGTTCGTAATCCCCATACATTTCAATTACTTGATACATATTTCTCTCCGTCCTTTGTATCCAATATTATATATAAAATCCTTTGATAATAAAAGAATTCTGCTCATGAAAGAAAAATACAGTAAATTTTCCGAATATTTTCATGTTTATCTTTCAAAATCTCCCCTTATGGAGGAGAGACAGGCTATTTTTTGACAAGAAAAAACTGAGAAGCCTAAAGTTCTCAGTTTTTCAAATGATGATCCATTAGAACAATTGAAGGGCAATCATGGTTGTCATGGTTGCATCGTAATAATTTTCTGTTGATAAATCTTGCATAAAGATAAACTTGTTCTGCTGCACCAACTTGAGATAGCCATCTCCATTTTCAGCCGCATAAGATACAGGAGCAATGAAGCTAGCTGCTTGGTACTGATGAAGGGCATTGCCTTTCAGATCATAGCCGGCATAGATATTTCGTTGCTTCATAAAGAAGTCCAGCATCTTCTTGCCCAATTTTTGACTGGTCTTGTCCTGGCTTTGAGCCAAGTTGTATGGCAGGCGACAAGCATTGTAAGAATAAGCACCATCATACTTGGATTCGATGGTATCTGGATCCGCTACACGCGCCCCTTGTTCATCTACCCACATAAAGTCTGGCAGAAGGCCTGTTTTAGTTTGCGAACTGATGGCGTCAAGCTGGGCCAACATCTTCTCTTTAATACTTAACCATTGTTCATTTCCAGTCAACTCATAGAAGGATTGGAAAAAGGATGGAAGGGTATCAGAGGTTCTCATCAAGTGATAGAATTCGGAATCTTGATTGGCCCAATTCCCAACGGTCAAGACACCCGTTGTCTCATTGTAGTTGTATTTGAGAATGTCGTCCAAGATAGCCTTGGCTTGCTGTTGATAGCCTTTACCTTTTTCAGGCCACTGTTTTGCGGCTTCCATCAAGGCATAGGCTATATATAGATCACCATCCGTCGCATTTTGATGCTCAGATGAAAGCTCCCCTTTTTTGATGATTTGTTTCCAGGCCATCAATTGGGTATCATCTAAGCGATTGTTTTGATAATACCGATACAGACGGTCAAAATCCTCTTGATTGGCTAGGTCTTTCTTGGCAGCCTCTACTGTGATCAGCATGCCATAACCTTGCGCTTCTGATAAGACAACCGTTTCTTGGTCACTGTTAGTCGTACGAACATAGGACTGTTTTCCATCCGTCACAAGGTAGTGTTCCGTCCATTGACGATAGAGGCGGTTCCGCATTTCCACCTTGCTTCTTGTCCGAGCCAAGAAGAGAGTCAAACAAAAGACTGCCAGGATGACCACAAACCATAAATATTTCATTTTTTTTGTTCTCATAAGTCCTCCTAACCAGCAAACCGTTTCGTTTTCACCCACTTGGTTCCTTCACGGTGAAGCAATTTATCCATGATGATGGATGAAATCGAATCAATCGAAACAATGATGAAGAGTTGGGAATAGCTAAAGTAGGCTGCTAGGGCCAACCAAATCTGTTTCACCGTCGCCTGACCAAACTGAGAAGCCATGGCAATGTTGATTTGCAACAAATACAAACCAATCATCAGCACCCAGTTAAAGAGCATCAATTGGGCAATGTAGATATTTTCGGAGTCAAAAGCAAAGGGAATCTGTACGCCCGGAGCAAAGAGATGGATAAACATAGCAAGGACATTGGCAAAGAAAATCAAGTCTGACAAGACAATCGCTGCATTAAACCAGAAGAAAATACATGAATAGTTGAAGACCTCTAGTTTTACCCGCCAGTTCCCTTTTCCGAATAAGTGTTTAAAGTTGGAAAGTACAACCTCGTAGTTCCCTTTTGCCCAACGTTTCCGTTGCATGTAGTAGGTTTTTAGAGTCTCTGGCTCTTGTTGGAAGGCTTCCGAGTTGTAAGCCAAAGCGATCAGTTTTCCGCTTTGCATGATCTTGAAGGAAATATCCGTATCTTCCGTCAAGGCACCATTCTTCCAACCACCGATACTTTTGACAAATTCTGTTTGGATAATAAAGTTGGTACCTGGAATCCGTCCGATTTTGAAGAGATTCCACATCCCGACGTGATGAACCCGTTGGGTCACGACGATTTCTTGGTTGATACAACGCGTCAAGAAGTTCTGGTTGGCATTTCTCGTCTTATTGCGTCCAAATGAAGCCACATGGCGTTCTGGATCTTTAAGAACTTCCTTAACCAAGAAATAAAGAGCATTTTTCTCAGGCATGGCATCCGCATCATAGACACAGATATAATCTCCTGTCGCCATCTTCAAGGCATCATTCAATACTCCAGCTTTCCCACCTGTACCGGTACGGTCAATAATGGTCACGTCCCGGCCAGCGTATTCCGGAAGGGCCTTGACAGCCAAACACTCCTCATAGGTACGATCCGAGCAGTTATCTGCAAAGAGAAGCAACTCCACACGATCATGAGGGTAATTCATATCCAAAATCGCCTTAGCAGTTTGAGCAATGACCACATCTTCATTGTGGGCAGGTACCACGATGGTTACTTTAGGATAATAGAGAAGCGGGCTCGTATCCACTCGAAAATCACTGTGTTTCAACCAGAATTGAACCGCTGAAATCAAGATCACCAAGCCCCAGGCTAGAGACAACCAGATAGAAATCAAGGTAAAAATCATTAAAATTTGACTAATCATGGTCCACCGCCTTAAAGTTTTTGTTTACCCGATGGTAGATGACCAAGTAGGCAATGAATAATGCACAGAAGCACACCGCAAAGAATAGACTAATCCCGAGGGCTAGCCCAAAAAATAGGTTTGTAAGAGTCATCGGTTCCCCCTAATATTCCACAATAATATCCGTTTCAAGTTGACGTTTCAAGTTACTAATAGCTTCCTGGTAGCTATGGAATTTCGTCCGATTGGTCGAATCCACTACCAAGTATCCTTTTTGGAATTGAATAGCTTGATTACCGTCTTCTCCCTTAAAGACCAGAGATTCCAATTGATTTTTTAAATACAACTGATAATATTCTTGCAAATTTCGTTGCTGACTATTCGTAAGTACTAGGAAATTGCCATCTGAAACATAATAAAGTCTCTCATCTTGTATCAAATGGTGGCCAATCAGATAATGAATTTGGTTCAGTGTCCGATTGTACTCACGAGGATGAATTTGATAGAAGAGTTCCTCATGAGACCAATGGATCAAGAGGGCTTGTAATTTCTGTTCCTGTTGAACACCTGAGTGTTCCAGCAAGCCACGGTAGGCAACTTCAGCATCCTCTTCTTGGTTTTGAACCTTGGCAACTTCTTTAAATAAGTAGTAGCGAATTTTTGATAGAATCCCAATCAAAATAGGGAAAGAGAAAAGTAATAACAGTGCCTGGTTTGCAGGGATATACACGACTCCTGCTACCAGAAAGACAATTCCTAAACCGAATGAAATTAAAATCGTCCAGGTCAGAAGCAAATTGGATAAGACAAGAGAGGCAAACAAGGCTAACACGAGAAAGAGAGCTTCCTCAATAATAATTTCCCGTGCAAAGAATAGACAGTATATCAGGACGGCCAATACAAAGCCGACTAAAATAAGCATCCAGTTTCCTAAATGATTCCTTTTTTTCATTCCTAAATCTCTCCCTCCATAAATTCAGATACCGAGTCAACGAGGCCATAATAGTGCTGAATAGCTTGAACAATCCGCTCAGATGCCTTCCCATCTCCATATGGATTTCGAGCCGAAGCCATTTTTTGATACAGATCTGGGTCCGTCAACAAAGCCGTCATTTCTTCCTTGACACGCTCAGGATCGGTTCCGACCAATTTTAAGGTTCCAGCTTTGACACCTTCTGGACGTTCGGTCGTATCCCGAAGGACTAAGACAGGCTTGCCTAAAGAAGGGGCCTCCTCCTGAACTCCTCCCGAATCAGACATAATAAAGTAACTTCTCGAAGCGAGGTTATGAAAGTCAAAGACGTCCAAAGGCGCAATCAAATGAATGCGGTCGTGTTCTCCTAAGATGTCCTTAGCCGCCTCTTGAACAGCTGGACTAAGGTGGACTGGATAAACGACTTCCAATTCCGGATGGGCATCCACCATTTCTCTCAAGGCACCAAACACAGCTCGCATCGGTTGGCCTTGGTTTTCCCGACGGTGCATGGTCACTAAGACCAACTTCTTCTGCGGATCCAACTGATCAAGAACCTGGTGGTGATAATCCTCTTGTACTGTTAATCGCAGGGCATCAATCGCCGTATTCCCTGTAATGAAAATAGACGACTCTGGATGATGTTCCATAAGAAGATTGGCCTTGCTTTCACTGGTTGGGGCAAAATAAAGATCCGCCAAGTTATCCGTCATTTGACGGTTCATCTCCTCAGGGAAAGGCGAATACTTATCGAAGGTTCTGAGCCCCGCCTCTACGTGACCGATACGGACTTGGTTATAGAAGGCAACAAGACTAGCCGCAAAAGTCGTCGTTGTGTCCCCATGTACCAAAATCATATCCGGTTGCACTTCTTTCACGACTGGGTCAAATTTTTCAAGGATTCTAGCCGTGATATCTAGAAGAGATTGGTTTTTCCCCATAATATCTAGATCGTAATCCGGTTGAATGCGGAAGGTCTCTAGCACTTGATCCAGCATTTGACGATGCTGTGCAGTTACCACTGTGATCGTTTCAATGGTCTCACTTTGCTTTTGGAGCTCTAGAACCAGGGGAGCCATTTTAATAGCTTCTGGGCGCGTTCCAAAAACAACCATCACTTTAATCTTTTTCATCATCTCACCTTTTTACCTTGTGATTTTATTAACAAAATCAACAACATATTTACCATCCATTCTACCTTCAATTGCTTCATAAGTCAAACTATCTCAATGCTTTCGTAATACATTTAATCGAATTTTAATAATCTGTAATTTATGTGTAATATTAATTAGTTTAAAACCCGTAAAAACCTTGAGATAGCTGGATTTTATACCATATTTATTTTAACAATCAAATCTTTCTAAACTTCCTTTTTCAGTCTTAATATATGCATTTTTTTGAATATATATTTATTATTGCGCATATCTTTGACATGGTATTATAGGAGAAAACAGTATCTTTCTATTCATTTTTAGGCATAAAAAAGAAGCCTTACTGAAGATCAGTAAAGCTTCTTTTGGGATTAATTTTCTTCCACTACAGGTGATTCAACAATTCCTGTTGCTTCTTCTGTGACTGGAACTTCTTCGATAATTTCGACTTCATTGACTGCTTGTGGTTCCAAGTTACGGTAACGAGCCATACCTGTACCGGCAGGAATAATCTTACCGATGATAACATTTTCCTTAAGTCCAAGGAGATGGTCTTTCTTACCACGAATCGCTGCGTCAGTGAGGACACGAGTTGTTTCTTGGAAGGAAGCCGCTGACAAGAAACTATTGGTTTCAAGAGAGGCTTTGGTGATTCCCATAAGGACAGGACGAGCCGTCGCAGGAACCCCACCAGAAATAACCACATCACGGTTGGCATCTGTAAAGTCTGTGATATCCATGAGAGTACCCATGAGAAGGTCTGTATCTCCTGGATCCATGACACGAACCTTACGGATCATTTGACGCACCATTACCTCGATGTGTTTGTCGCCGATTTCTACCCCTTGGCTACGGTATACTTTTTGTACTTCCGCAAGGAGGTAAGTTTCAACTGATAAGACATCACGAACGGCAAGGAGACGTTTTGGTTGGATAGACCCTTCTGTAAGAGCCGCACCACGAGAGACTTGATCTCCCACTTCGACTTTCATGCGGGCTGTGTAAGGGACAACGTATTCTCCCTCTCCAGTCGCACCACGTACAAAGACTTTCTTGGTCCGTGTCGAAGCATCTTCTTCAATGGCTGTGACTTCCCCTTTGACCTCAGTGATAACCGCTTCCCCTTTCGGATTGCGGGCTTCAAAGATTTCTTGGACACGAGGAAGACCTTGCGTGATATCGGTATTTGAGGCAACCCCACCCGTGTGGAAGGTACGCATGGTCAACTGTGTACCAGGTTCCCCGATCGATTGGGCAGCGATGGTTCCGACTGCTTCACCAACTTCAACCGCATCACCAGTCGCCAAGTTGATACCATAACAGTGACGGCAGACACCATGACGAGTGTTACATGTAAAGACAGAGCGGATGGTCACTGCTTCAACACCCGCATTGACGATGTCGCGAGCGATATCTTCTGTAATCAAGGTATCTGGACCAACGATGACTTCTCCTGTTTCAGGATGTTTAACAGTTTTCTTGGTATAACGACCTGTCAAACGTTCTTCCAATGGTTCAATCATTTCTTTACCATCTGTAATAGAGGTAATCAGAAGTCCACGGTCAGTTCCACAGTCATCTTCACGAATGATTACGTCTTGGGCAACGTCAACCAAACGACGAGTCAAGTAACCTGAGTCGGCTGTCTTAAGGGCCGTATCGGTCATCCCTTTACGAGCACCGTGAGTAGAGAAGAACATTTCCAGTACTGACAAACCTTCGCGGAAGTTTGAAAGGATCGGCAATTCCATGATCCGTCCGTTTGGAGCGGCCATCAAACCACGCATACCGGCAAGCTGTGAGAAGTTTGAGATGTTACCACGGGCTCCAGAATCCATCATCATAACGATTGGGTTCTTCGGATCTTGGTTATCAATCAGACGTTTTTCCAATTTCTCACGGGCTGCACGCCATTCAGCTGTAACCGCATTGTAGCGTTCATCATCTGTAATCATCCCTTTACGGAACTGTTTGGTGATTTGTTCTACACGTTTGTGAGATTCTTCAATGATTTCAGCCTTGTCTTCAACAACTGGAATATCGGCAATCCCCACTGTCAAACCAGCAAGGGTTGAGTGGTGGTAACCTAAGTCTTTCAAACGGTCCAAGAAAGCAGATGTTTCTGTTGTACGGAAGCGTTTGAAGATTTCCGCGATAATATTTCCAAGGTTTTTCTTCTTGAATGGAACATTTAATTCCAATTTCTCAATCGCTGCTTTGACATCTTGACCAGGCTCTAAGAAGTACTTAGCTGGAACGCCTTCTGTCAAGTTAGCATTATTTGGCTCTTGAAGATATGGAAGTTCTGCAGGCATGATATCGTTAAAGAGGATCTTACCAACAGTTGTCAAGAGAATCTTGTGTTGTTGCGCTTCTGTCCATGGTTTGTTCAAGCTATCCGTCGCAATTCCGACACGGGTATGCAAGTGAACATATCCATTGCGAAGAGCCATGACCGCTTCATCACGGTCTTTGAAGACCATGCCTTCGCCTTCACGACCAGCTTCTTCCATAGTGAGGTAGTAGTTCCCCAAAACCATATCCTGAGATGGGGTAACGACTGGCTTCCCGTCTTTCGGATTCAAGATGTGCTCAGCAGCCAGCATCAAGATACGAGCTTCTGCTTGGGCTTCTTCTGAAAGCGGTACGTGGATGGCCATTTGGTCCCCGTCAAAGTCGGCATTGTAGGCTTCACAGACAAGTGGGTGCAAGCGAAGAGCTTTCCCGTCAATCAAGACAGGTTCAAAGGCTTGGATCCCCAAACGGTGAAGGGTCGGTGCGCGGTTCAAGAGAACTGGGTGTTCTTTGATCACTTCTTCCAAGATATCCCAGATCCGCTCATCTCCACGTTCGACCAAGCGTTTAGCGGCTTTTACGTTTTGCACGATGTCACGCGCAACGATTTCACGCATGACAAATGGTTTAAAGAGCTCGATGGCCATTTCACGTGGCACACCACATTGGTACATCTTAAGAGTTGGACCAACGGCGATAACGGAACGTCCTGAGAAGTCAACACGTTTACCGAGCAAGTTTTGACGGAAGCGTCCTTGTTTCCCTTTGAGCATATGGCTCAAAGATTTCAGTGGACGGCTACCTGGTCCTGTGATCGGACGACCACGACGACCGTTGTCGATCAAAGCATCAACGGCTTCTTGGAGCATCCGTTTTTCGTTTTGCACGATGATACCAGGGGCATTCAACTCAAGCAAACGTGCCAAACGGTTGTTCCGGTTAATCACACGACGGTAAAGGTCATTCAAGTCAGAGGCAGCAAAACGGCCACCATCCAATTGGACCATCGGACGAAGATCTGGTGGAATAACGGGAAGGATGTTGAGAACCATCCATTCTGGCTTGTTGCCAGATTTGTAGAAGGCATCTAAGACATCCAAACGGCGAACTGCCTTCACACGTTTTTGACCAGTTGCAGTCTTCAATTCTTCTTTCAAGACAGCAATTTCAGCTTCCAAATCCACTTGTTTCAAGAGGTCTTGGATCGCTTCTGCCCCCATCTTAGCTACAAAAGAACCTGGTCCGTATTCGCGCAAGCGTTCACGGTATTCACGCTCTGTCATGATGGACTTATGCTCAAGCGGTGTATCTTTTGGATCGATCACCACGTAAGCTGCGAAGTAGATGACTTCTTCAAGGGCACGAGGACTCATGTCCAAGGTCAACCCCATACGAGAAGGGATGCCTTTAAAGTACCAGATGTGTGACACAGGTGCTTTCAATTCGATATGTCCCATGCGTTCACGACGAACCTTGGCACGTGTTACTTCCACACCACAGCGGTCACAAACGATCCCTTTGTAACGGATTCGTTTGTATTTTCCACACGCACATTCCCAGTCTTTTGTCGGTCCAAAGATGACTTCATCAAAGAGACCTTCACGTTCTGGTTTCAATGTACGGTAGTTGATTGTTTCAGGTTTCTTGACCTCTCCATAAGACCATGAACGGACCTTGCTTGGAGAAGCTAGGGTGATTTGCATACTTTTAAAACGATTTACATCAACCACTATTTCTTACCTTTCTTTATGTTCATTATCGATTGTATGTTCTTCTGCTTTTTGGCGAAGGAGAGAAAGAACTTCCTTCACTCCTTCAAGCCTAAAGCTTGGGATAGAGAACCTTCTCAGGTTTTCAATCCTATTGAACTACATATTAAATTATTCTTCTTTCCCTTCAGCTTCAAAAGCTGCGCGAGCTTCCTTGGCTGCTTTTTCACGTGCTTTTTCTAGATCATCTACGTGGATGACATCGTCGTCTTCCCCTTCGTCAAGATCGCGAAGTTCAACTTCTTTGTCATCTTCATCTAGGACACGCATATCCAATCCAAGTGATTGCAATTCTTTCACAAGTACTCGGAAGGACTCTGGCACACCTGGTTTTGGAATTGGTTTTCCTTTGGTAATCGCTTCATAAGCTTTCAAACGTCCGTTGACATCGTCTGACTTGTAGGTCAAGATTTCTTGAAGGACATTAGATGCACCATAAGCCTCAAGGGCCCAAACTTCCATTTCCCCGAAACGTTGTCCACCAAACTGAGCTTTACCTCCGAGTGGTTGTTGGGTAACCATTGAGTATGGTCCGACAGAACGAGCGTGGAGTTTATCATCAACCATGTGGTGAAGCTTGATCATGTACATGACACCGACAGAAACACGGTTGTCAAATGGCTCACCTGTACGGCCATCGTAAAGAATGGTCTTGGCATCGCTATCCATACCAGCTTCACGAACGGTATCCCAGAGGTCTTCTGAGCTTGCTCCGTCAAAGACTGGTGTTGCGATGTGGATACCCAAGTTACGAGCCGCCATACCAAGGTGAAGTTCCATAACCTGACCGATATTCATACGTGATGGCACCCCAAGTGGGTTCAACATGATATCAACCGGTGTCCCATCTGGAAGGTAAGGCATGTCTTCAACAGGAACAATACGGGATACAACCCCTTTGTTTCCGTGACGACCGGCCATCTTATCTCCGACGCGGATCTTGCGTTTTTGTGCGATGTAAACACGAACCAACATGTTGACACCCGATTGCAATTCATCTCCGTTTGCACGCGTAAAGATCTTGACATCACGAACGACACCATCTCCACCGTGAGGTACACGAAGAGAAGTATCCCGCACTTCACGAGATTTATCTCCAAAGATAGCGTGGAGGAGACGTTCTTCAGCAGAAAGGTCTTTTTCACCCTTCGGTGTCACCTTACCAACTAAGATATCGCCTTCTTTTACTTCCGCACCGATACGGATAATACCCATTTCGTCAAGGTTTCTGAGAGCATCTTCCCCAACGTTTGGAATTTCACGAGTGATTTCTTCAGGGCCTAACTTAGTATCGCGCGTTTCTGATTCGAATTCTTCCAAGTGAACAGATGTGTAGACATCTTCTTTCACCAAGCGTTCGCTCATGATAACGGCATCCTCGAAGTTGTAACCTTCCCATGTCATGTAGGCAACGATTGGGTTTTGACCAAGGGCCATTTCCCCTTTTTCCATCGATGGACCGTCTGCGATAAAGTCGCCTTTTTCAACGACATCGCCAACTTTTACAAGGGTACGTTGGTTGTAAGCCGTACCTGAGTTTGAACGACGGAATTTTTGGATATGGTAAACATCAAGAGATCCATCTTCCCGACGAACTTCTACCTTGTCAGCATCGGCATAAGTAACCTTCCCATCATGTTGCGCAATGACTGCAGCTCCTGAGTCATGGGCTGCTTGGTATTCCATACCAGTACCCACGTAAGGCGCTTTTGGATCGATCAATGGCACAGCCTGACGTTGCATGTTGGCACCCATGAGGGCACGGTTGGAGTCATCGTTTTCCAAGAAAGGAATACATGCTGTCGCAACGGCAACTACCTGTTTTGGAGATACGTCCATGTAGTCGACTTGATCAGATGGGAACTCTTGGTTGTTACCACGGTGACGTCCCATAACGATTGGCTCAGCAAAACCACCTTTTTCGTTCAACTTAGAGTTGGACTGGGCTACGATGTACTCATCTTCTTCATCAGCTGTCAACCAAACGATTTCGTTGGTGACCACACCTTTTTCACGGTCTACTTTACGGTATGGCGTTTGGATGAAACCATACTTGTTCAAGTGTCCATAGGATGACAAGTTGTTGATCAAACCGATGTTTGGTCCTTCAGGTGTTTCGATTGGACACATACGACCATAGTGAGTGTAGTGCACGTCACGGACTTCATATCCAGCGCGGTCACGTGTCAAACCACCAGGCCCTAAGGCAGACAAACGACGTTTGTGGGACAACTCAGAAAGTGGGTTGTGTTGGTCCATGAACTGGGACAATTGGGAAGAACCAAAGAATTCTTTGATTGCTGCAGTTACTGGACGGATGTTAATGATTTGTTGAGGTGTTAATACTTCGTTATCTTGAACAGACATACGTTCACGAACGTTACGTTCCATCCGTGAAAGTCCAAGACGCACTTGGTTGGCAAGCAATTCACCAACGGCACGAATACGACGGTTTCCAAGGTGGTCGATATCATCCACGCGGCCAAGACCTTCAGCCAAGTTAAGGAAGTAGCTCATCTCAGCAAGGATATCAGCTGGAGTGATGGTACGAACCTTATCATCTGGATTAGCATTGCCGATGATAGTGACAACGCGGTCTGGATCCGTTGGTGCCACAACCTTGAATTTTTGAAGAACGACTGGTTCTGTCAATACTGCTGAATCATTTGGAGTGTAGACAATCTTGTTCAAATCACCGTCCAAATGTTCTGAGATGCTGTCGATGACATCGCGTGTCATCACGGTACCAGCTTCTACAAGGATTTCTCCTGTTTCAGCATCTACCAATGGTTCTGCAATCGTTTGGTTCAACAAGCGGTTCTTGATATTGAGTTTCTTATTGATCTTGTAGCGACCAACTGGGGCCAAGTCATAACGACGTGGGTCAAAGAAACGGGCTACCAACAAGCTACGTGAGCTTTCCGCTGTTTTTGGCTCACCTGGACGAAGACGCTCATAAATTTCTTTGAGGGCTTCATCTGTACGAGAATCCATTGGGTTTTTGTGGATATCTTTTTCAACTGTGTTGCGAACCAATTCGCTATCCCCAAAGATATCAAAAATCTCGTCATCCCCAGAGAAACCAAGGGCACGAACCAAGGTCGTAAATGGAATCTTACGCGTACGGTCGATACGAGTATAAGCAATATCTTTTGAGTCTGTTTCAAGCTCTAGCCAAGCTCCACGGTTCGGAATAACCGTTGATCCATAGCCAACCTTACCGTTCTTGTCCACCTTATCATTGAAGTAGACACCTGGAGAACGTACGAGCTGAGATACGATGATCCGCTCTCCACCATTGATGATAAAGGTTCCCATCTCAGTCATGATTGGGAAATCACCAAAGAAGACTTCTTGAGTTTTGATTTCGCCTGTTTCCTTGTTGACCAAGCGGAAGGTTACAAAAATTGGGGCAGAATAGCTCGCATCATGGATACGTGCTTCTTCCAAGGTATACTTTGGTTCTCTGATTTCATAGCCGACGAATTCCAACTCCATTGTGTCTGTGAAGTTCGAAATTGGCAATACATCTTCGAAAACTTCTTTCAAACCATGATCCAGAAAATCTTTAAATGAATCCGTTTGGATTTCAATCAAATTTGGTAAATCAAGAACTTCTTTGATTCTTGAAAAACTACGACGGGTCCGATGTTTCCCGTATTGAACGTCATGTCCTGCCAAAGTTTTAACTCCTTTTCTATACTAGGATACCAGCTAGGGGAAGGCCCTCTCTGAAAATCCGGTTTCTAGATCGCTTCTGACCATATCAGAATGGTTCTGATCCAGTCGAAACGATGTTATGAAGGGGGTGTGATCTACATCACGTGAGAAGAAATCTCCTCCGTATCATTCATCCTTTTTGGAATTTTTAGAAAGATTAAGTTTGTGTGACAAGCTCCGTTTTTTCTAAAAATAGGCACAAAAAGAGCAGCTAAATCGACTTTTATAAAGTTTGATTTAACTGCTGTAAGCTTCTATTTGGACAATATTTCAAATAAAGCGCACGACAAATTACTTGTCCTTATTATATCGTATTTTCATAAAAAACACAAGGTTTTCTCTAGACATGAAAACGATTTTATGGTATTGCAACTCGTTATTTTTATCTGTTTTGTCCACTAGATGATGAACTAGCTGTCGTGTTCGAACTACTTGGCGTATTCGAACTACTTGGCGTGTTCGAATTGCTTGTCCGGTTGGTATTTCGATTTCCATTGGAAGTATTAGCTGAACCGCCTAGAATTCCAGCCCAGGCACTAGCATAATCACTATCCGATCCACCAATTGCGAAGCGGTAGGTCGTTTGTGGAGCGCCATTTTTAGCCCAATAGCTGGTAACCGTCGCACCCGACACATCGATATCACGACCATTGACATTGACACGACCAGGTCGTTGTCCTGTCGATTTGAGAACAGTCGATGAAATGACACTGCTATCTAGGGTGAAGCGATCTTGCACGCCCCAAGCAGCTGGATCCGCCTGGTAGATGGCATTGGCTAAATAGGCCATGTAACTTGCGTTATTATTGTAGCCTGTCAACGGAGCCATGGAAGCATTGTTGTCATGTCCAATCCAGCCACCTAAGGTAAGATTTGGAGTAGACAGCATGAGCCACATATCTCCATTCTCATTGGTGGTTCCAGTTTTCCCGATCCAATCGGCATTCGCAAGAGTTGGATTGACCTGGCTGATTCGGCTCTTAAAGGTCGTTGTCGCACCAGAGCTGATGACACCTCTTAACAGGTCTTGCATGATAGTCGCAGTTGCTGCTGAGTAGACGCGGGTCGCCTTGCTCTCATGTTGGTAGACCACTTCCCCATTGCGATCCATGATTTTTTCAATCATGTAGCTTTTTTGGTAATTTCCATTATTTGCAATGGTTTGATAACCATTTGTATGTTGGGCGACGCTTACTTCGATCCCGCCTCCCATTGGCAGACTTTCAATGCCGTACTCAGCGATATCGTAGCCCATTTTTTCCATATAGCCTGGGACATCGACACCCTTTTCACGGAGAGTACGATAGGTCCAATAAGCTGGGATATTCCATGATGTATTGAGGGCCTCTCGGAGGTCCATCATACCAGTTCCTCGGTTATCCACGTGCATAATTGGCTCTCCACTAGAGAAGTTGGTTGGGTAATTGGAGACGATGCTATTGCTTCCCATCAATCCTTGGTCAATGGCGATTCCATAAGCCAGCAAGGGTTTAATGGTAGATCCTGGAGAACGCTCTGTATCAAAAGCGTGGTTATTCTGATTCCCGTCAAAATTCCGTCCCCCAACAAAGCCAAGAATAGCTCCTGTTCGGTTGTCCATAAGGACATTTCCGACTTCTACCGTACCCGTTCCATCGTCCAAGATACCGCCATAATTGGCAACTGCTTCTTGCATGGCATTGTAGATAGCTTTGTTGATAGTGGTCTGAACCGTATAGCCACCCTCTCTCAATTCCTTCTTCGCCAACTCTTGATAAGATTTAACCGTTGAATTGTTTTTTAGGTCGTGACTAGAGACGTTGTCTCTCTTGATTAGATACTCATACATGGCATCTTCCGCTTCACTAACAGCTTGGAAATACAAGTAGTCGTGCGGCGTCTTCTCGATGCCATTTGACGGAAGGAAATCCTTGCTCAAATCATATTGACTATATTGGTCGTACTCTTCCTTGCTGATCGCCCCTGTCCGATACATGTTGTACAAGACATCCTTGGCACGATCCAAGCCTAAAGCTTGATCTTCCGGAGTCTTGAGGCTGCCATCAGAAGCGTAAGGTGAGTAGACAATTGGGCTCTGTGGCAAACCAGCAATAAAGGCTGCCTGTGGAACAGTCAAGTCTTTGGCAGAAACACCAAAAATCCCTTGAGCTGCAGCTTCCACTCCCGCGATATTTTGTCCCCGGTTGTTTCGACCAAATGGAGAGACATTGAGGTAGGTCGTTAAAATTTCGTCCTTATCCATTACCCGCTCAAGAGCAAGGGCATCGATAATCTCAGCAGCCTTCCGTGAGAAGGTCGGTGCATCTCCCACAACTTGTTGTTTAATCAACTGTTGGGTCAGAGTTGAACCACCACTAGAGGACCCTACTCCAGCAACTGAACCCAAGGTAGCCCGGATCACCGCTTTCGGAACAACCCCGTTATGGCTATTAAAGTTCTCATCTTCTGTGGCAATGACAGCCTTTTTGACATTGTCCGAAATCGCATCCTTTTGGACAGGGATCCGAATCAAGTCGCTGTCAATATCAGAAATGATGCTTCCATCTGAGTAGGAAATCTTTGAAACGCTCGAGATATTTCGCACTTGTTGAACCAATTGGGTCGGATCCGGCGTCTCTGTCTCATTAAAGAGGCTAGCTGCATAGCCAATCGCAATCCCTGCACCAAACAAGAGACCACCCAAAGCAAACACCAGTAGCACATCCCAAAGGAGTTTCATCGTCCGTAGAACCGTCGCTAGGAGATCTCCTAGTGACCAGCCCTCCTTGTCTTCTTTCTCATTGACTTCAACCGTCATTTTGGCAAAGAAGTCTTTTATTTTCTTCCCGCACTTCGTAAAAAATTCTCTCATTTGACTCACTCTATTTCTCCTTGTCCTTCCCATTATACCAAATGGACCTCTTTCTTTTCAATTCCTAGAGTTGAGAACACTGCTTCCGATTTGATTTTTTTCGTCCATTCATTGCTATTTCAAGTCATTATGGTAAAATAGAGAGAAACCATACAGATACTGGACTGTTTTCATCGATCTGGCCAGTAGCTTAGAAAAGGAGAGAACGATGCACATTTTTGATGAGCTAAAAGAACGTGGTTTGATTTTCCAAACGACTGACGAAGATGCTTTGCGTAAAGCCCTAGAAGAAGGACAAGTATCGTATTATACTGGCTACGATCCAACTGCTGATAGCTTGCACCTTGGGCACCTTGTTGCAATCTTGACCAGTCGTCGCTTACAATTGGCAGGCCACAAACCTTATGCGCTTGTCGGTGGTGCGACCGGACTCATTGGAGACCCTTCTTTCAAAGATGCCGAGCGCAGTTTACAAACTAAGGAGACTGTAGATGGTTGGGTCACTTCTATCCAAGGGCAATTGTCTCGTTTCTTAGATTTTGAAAATGGGGAAAATAAGGCTGTCATGGTCAATAACTACGACTGGTTTGGCAGCATTAGCTTCATTGACTTCCTTCGCGACATCGGAAAATACTTTACTGTCAACTACATGATGAGCAAGGAATCTGTGAAGAAGCGGATTGAAACAGGGATTTCTTACACTGAATTTGCCTACCAAATCATGCAAGGCTACGACTTCTTTGTTCTGAACCAAGAACACAATGTTACCCTGCAAATCGGTGGTTCTGACCAATGGGGAAATATGACAGCTGGTACCGAATTGCTTCGTCGGAAGGCGGACAAGACTGGTCACGTCATCACTGTTCCCCTCATTACAGATGCGACTGGTAAGAAATTTGGTAAATCTGAAGGGAATGCGGTTTGGCTCAACCCTGAAAAGACTTCTCCATACGAAATGTACCAATTCTGGATGAATGTCATGGACGCTGACGCTGTTCGCTTCTTGAAAATCTTTACCTTCTTGTCTCTTGATGAGATTGAAGAAATCCGCAAACAGTTTGAAGCTGCGCCACATGAACGCTTGGCTCAAAAAGTCTTGGCGCGTGAGGTGGTCACCCTTGTCCACGGTGAAGAAGCCTACAAAGAAGCCCTCAACATCACAGAACAACTCTTTGCAGGAAATATCAAAAACCTTTCTGTCAAAGAACTCAAACAAGGCCTTCGTGGTGTGCCAAACTACCAAGTACAAGCAGACGAAAACCACAATATCGTAGAATTGCTTGTATCTTCTGGCGTGGTCAACTCCAAACGCCAAGCCCGCGAAGATGTTCAAAACGGAGCTATCTACGTCAATGGCGAACGCATCCAAGACCTTGACTATGTCTTGAGCGATAGCGATAAATTAGAAAATGAATTGACCGTTATCCGTCGCGGTAAGAAAAAATACTTTGTTTTGACTTATTAAAAAGAAGACCTCTGAAGCTATGACTTTCAGAGGTTTTTTGGTACACTAGATGTATCATGACGATCAAACCTAAATTACAACGATTTCAAACAGCCACTGCTTTTGCCTGTCCCATCTGTCAAGAAGCCCTCGACCTGGTCCAGCAAAGCTTGGTCTGCACGAACCGCCACTCCTTTGACCTTGCTAAGTTTGGCTATGTGAACTTAGCCCCACAAGTGAAGGCTTCTAAGGACTATGACAAGGAGAATTTTCAAAACCGGAAACTCGTTCTAGAGAACGGTTTCTACGACCATATCCTCACTAGCCTGTCAGAATGCTTGTCTCCACTGGACCATCCAGCCAACATTTTAGATATTGGTTGCGGAGAAGGCTACTATTCGCGCAACTTGCAAGAACGCTATCCAGACCATTCCTTTTACGCCTTTGATTTATCTAAGGAATCGATCCAACTGGCTGCCAAAAGCGACCAGGAATGGAAGGTCAAGTGGTTTGTCGGGGATCTAGCCCGTCTCCCTCTTTTAGACCAGAGCATGGACCTTCTCCTAGATATCTTTTCACCAGCAAATTATCAGGAATTTAAACGGGTCCTGGCCCCAGACGGTCGCCTTATCAAGGTCATCCCAACAGCCACCCATCTGCAAGAGATTCGTCAGAAGGTGAAGGACCACCTGGATCAGGCCGATTATTCCAATGAGCAGATTATTCAACATTTCTCTGATCATTTTACGATTGAAAACACCATTCATTGCCAGGAAACCTTCGAACTCACACCAGCATTGCGAGAGGCTCTTCTAAGCATGACGCCTCTCCTCTTTCACGTCGATCCAGCTCAAATTGACTGGAACGATCTGACTCAGGTCACGATTTCTGCCACGATTTTGATCGGAAGAAGCAACTAAAAAATACCCTCCATTGATTAAAAATGGAGGGTATTTTTCATGTTTTCAGATCAGTCACTTTCCTCTACGCCGATTTGTTGACGGTAGGCTTTAGGAGACTTGCCACACAACTTGCGGAATACTTTATAAAAGTAACCGACATTGCTATAGCCGACCTCATAGCAAATATCTTCGATACTTTCCGTTGTGGACAACAGCAACTGTTGAGCTGCTTTGATCCGTTGTTTATTCAGCAGTTCCGCAAAGGTGGAATTGGTCTCACGCTTGATCAATTGCCCTAAATAAACAGGATTGATATAAAGGTCTTTACTGATATCCTTGAGCGACAGTTCCTTCCGATAGTCGCGCCCAATCACTTCTAAGACGGTCGCCACATTATTGTTCATTCGATATTGAGAGAAGAAGGTCTCCAATTGATTCCGAACGCAGGTAACAAGCTCCTCGAAAGTCGTTGTCTCATGAACAGCTTTCACAACTTCTGTCAGGTCATCTCCCTGCAGGTGTTCAAACAAATGAAAGACATCCATAATGAATTGAATAAAGAGTTGCTTGGCTATCGCCACTTTTGGGGTATGGCTTTTCACGGTTTCTTCCAACCAGTTCAACTCCTCTAAAATCTGTTGGATATTTCCCTGGACGATGACACGGTAGATGGGTTCGTAGTAATTAAAGACACCATCTTCTTCCTCCAAAGGGAGATCCCCATAAAACAGACTTCGTTCAACAAGCTCTTTAAATTGTTGAAAATGTTCTTTGTAAGGTGCTTGGAAACGGCGCTGTAGGAAAGCTCCTTCATCCTCGTCTGAAAGATAGAGTTGAAGATTTTTTCCTAAGACCTGATAAGACGAACTGGCAAAGCCTTTCCTTTCCTTATCCACTCCAATCCAGAGTTGTTTTCTCCCTCGGATGGCTTTCTCAAACTCTTCTTCTGACCAGTCTTCATGAAGGAGCCGATTGGCCGTCTCTTGATCTGGTTTTTTTAGAGTTTGAGATAACTTTTCTAGAATATTCCCCAGCTCCACCTTATTGACAGGCTTTAACAGGTAGTCTGCTACCCGGAGATTTAAGGCTTTTTTTACATAAGCAAAATCTTGGTACCCCGACATAATGATATAGGCTGCATGGGGAAGAATGGACTGCATTTGATCAATCATTTCTAGACCAGTTTTTCCTGACATATTGACATCCGTAATCACGATATCCACTGGATAATCCGCAACATAGGCCAAGGCCTGGTCTGCATCCTCTGCTGTGTATACAACTTCCATGTCCCATTTTTCAAAGGGAATCAGTTTTTTCAGCCCCTCCGTAATCATATATTCGTCGTCAACCAATAAGACTTTATACACGATTTTTTCCTCTTAAGCATCCTCGATGGTAATCGTATAGAGGACACCTTTTCCTTTTTCTGATGTAATTTGAATGTGGTAACGATCCCCAAAGTAGAGAAGGAAACGCTCGTGGACATTGACAATCCCAATGGATTGCCGTCCCTTACTCTCTTCTACTTCCTCTCGAGGATCCCTATGACTCAACATTTGTTGGATCCGTTGCAACTGGCTCGGTTCCATTCCTCTCCCATTGTCTTGAACACGAATTTCTACCGCTTCTCCAACACGACGGACTTTGATACTAATGACATTGTCCTTGCGCTTGTGATCAATCCCATGGACAAAGTAATTTTCCACTAATGGCTGAAGAGTAAACTTCGGAATGACCATCTCTTCTAGACCGGGTTCAATTTTAAAGCCATAAGCAATCGATTTTGGATAACGTACCATACAGAGATAGCTGTATTTTCTACAAAATTCCAACTCATTTTCGATGGTCGTCTCCTTCTCCTCTGAAATATTGTTTCGAAGAAGACTACTAAATTCGTAAATAATATCGGCTAATTCTTCTTGATCCTGCATGACTGCATACATGCGAATAAACTCCATGGTATTATACATGAAATGCGGATTAATCTGCGCTTGCAAGGCTTTCATATTGGCATCTTTTTGACTCAGTTGTAGCTGATAGATATCCCGGATAGACTTGTCCATATTATCCAACATGGTATTGGTCATTTCCGCAACTAAGAGGAGCTCCTGCTCTTTGGTATCCACATTAATCCGTCGCTCGGAATCCCCCTGGCTGATGGCTTCCATGGTATCTACCAAATCCAACACTTGTTTTTGGTAATTACGGAAAATACGTTGAAGCAAGAGATACAAGACCAAGACCAGGATTAGGGCGACCGAAATCATCCAGGTAAAACTAAATAAGGCTGTTCGAACCGTGTAAGAGGTCGGGATTCCAACCCAGATTTGATAGCCGTAAGCAGTATCTCGCACAATCCACTGGCTGTGGTCTTTAGGGTTGATATCCCCTCTGTGGTAAAAAACCTTGCCCAAGGGATTATAGATCTGGACAGCAACTGGAATCGTGTCTTGAATATTGTCGACAACAGAATCCAAAAGTGCTGGATTAATTTTAATGTAAGCCAGTCCAATATCCTGGCCAGTCGTCACATCTGTCAAGGAAACTGGGATGGCTTGCGAGCTAGCTATGTATTGATCCGCTGGAACTTGTTCTCCCCCTTTTTTATTCTTACTGGAAACAAAGACCGTTGTATAATCGTTTAATACCAAATCGATTTGGTCGAGTGCATCGTGTTCCAAGTAAAGAGTCTCAACATTGCGGTGTAGGGAGACTTGAATATAGTTGGAAAAATAATTGTCCAGACGCCAACTTTCGTATTCCGAAGGCGACATTGAAAAGTACTTGTAAACTCCTTCGAGCTTGGCAGGGTTTTCTACCAGACTCTTTCCCCATTGTGTCGATCTTTTGTAGATATCCTCTACCTCAGCAGTCAAGCGAGAGGAAATCAACTGAGCAATCCGATCGGTTTCTGCTCGCTGATTATGCCAATAGACCAAGGATACCGTCACGCCTAAGGTCGTGATGATCCCCACCATGATATAGGCATAGAACTTCAAAAGAGTTGCTAACCATATTTTTTTCATAATTAAGAAACCACTTTAGAGCGAATTGTTTCATAGACTGGTTGAAAAATATCATTGACAAAGAAATGCCACAAGCCCAGTAAAACAAAGAAAAACAAAGCCGGAACGAAATGGGTAACAACCCCTAACAGAAAGGTCCCCAAGAGAAACTTGGTCACTGCACGAATATCCAGAAAAGCACCAATGAAACTCAACTTCAAGCTGTTGAGATAGGACAAGTCAAAATGGACTTGAAGCTTGAGATAGACTGCAAAAGTCAGGGGAGCCACCAATAAGAAAATCAAATTAACCAATAAGATAAAAATCTGAAACAGGGACAAGTGGGGCAATTGAACCATCAGATACATGCCATAAACAAGAATGGCTTCGATTAAAAAAAATGTATAGAAAACCTGGTTGGCTCGACGGAAATTTTCTTTATAGAGCGCCCAAGCCTCAGACCAACCATATTGCTTGTAATCAGATCCATGTTCGGCATATAGACTCATAATCGTTGCACTAGCTGGCCCAAACCCGAATAGGATGCCTCCACAGAAGGTTAAAGCCCAAAAGATCCCTGTTGCCAACATAGCTAAATAGACCCTTGTAAAAATTAATTCAATCATTCTTCCCATAATCTGTCTCCATGTTCATTTGCTGTAGAGGGGAACTTACGACTTAGTATAGTTTCCCTAGTACAACTGATGATTATACCCTATATTATAGCACATTTCCCCTGATGGTTTCGATTTCAAAATCCTCAACAGAAAAGACTTTGAAGCGCGAAGACCTCAAAGTCTTTTGATAGACTTAAGCAAGTAATGTTAGCTTATTTCTTAGAAGCAAGGTACTCATCGTATTGTTTTTGGATTTCATCCAATACTTTTTGGTAGGCACCTTCTGATTTCAATTTTTCAAGCATCTTAGGAATTTCAACTTCAGGATCTACTGTACCTGTATTGATAGCACTTGTGAATTGGTTCAAAGTGTTAGTAAGGGCAGTGATTTCTGATTTCACGTTTTCAGTGTTGAAGATGAATCCAAGTGCTGGAGATTCTTTTGCAGTTTCCAAGTCTTTCTTAGATTGTGCAATTTGCTCATCCGTTACGTTTTCGTTGATGTAAAGAATCCAGTTGTTACCAGTATTCCATCCAGACATGTGAGTGTTTCCGTTGTAGCCATCCAAGACTTTCACACGGTTTTCTTTACCTTCAACTTTTTCCCAGTTCTTGCCTTCTGGACCATAAACAAGACCGTTCAAGAGTTCTGGGTTTGTGTTCAAGAGGTTCAATACTTCCATTGCTTTTTCTTTGTTCTTAGAGTTGTTTGAGATGACAAAGTTTGCAACTTGAGTAGTGTTGTTCTTCTTGTAAAGTTGAGTGAATGGTTTGATTTCAATCTTACGATTTGCTACACGAGTAAGCAAGCTGTTACCGTAGTCAGCAGGTCCTACTGTTTCTTCACGTACCAACCAAGTATCTTGAGAAAGGTCATATCCAGTGTCGCTTGTAGCTACGTCTTTTGGAATGTAGCCAGCTTCATAGTATTTATGAAGAGTCTTCAAGTTTTCAACATAACGTGGAATAGTGTAACGGTCAACGATCTTAGTTGTGTCACCTTGCAAATCGACAACGAATGGAAGTCCATCTACTGCAATGTAATCGAAGTCATCAGAAGGTCCACCGTAGCTCTTGTTCATTGCGAATGGAACAACGTTTGGATCTTTTTCTTTGATCGCTTTCAAGACTGGTTCAAGAGAAGCATAGTCAGTGACGTTTGAGATGTCGATACCATATTTTTCAAGAAGTGGTCCGTTGAAGGCAAAGTTTTGTGAAGATGCAACGTTGGCTGCAACTGGAACAGAGTAGATCTTGCCGTTTACAGTATTCCCTTTGATATAAGCTGGGTCAAGTGCTTCATAGAGCTCTTTCCCTTCTTTCTTGTACAAGTCTGTCAAGTCAGCGTAAGCACCTTTTTGAGCGTTGATGACATAGTTGTTTGCGAAAGCAATATCGTAGCTTTCACCAGATGAGATGATAACGTTCATCTTCTTGTCGTAGTCACCCCAACCAAGGTATTGGATGTCTAATTTAACGCCAGCTTTTTCTTCGATGATCTTGTTCGCATTTTCTAACAAGGTATCCAAGTTATCCGGTTTGTCACCGATTTGGTACATTTTGATAACTGTTTTGCCATCTTCACTCTTAGATGATTTTTGGTTATCACCTGTCAAGTTACCACAAGCAGCAAGAGTTGCTCCAAGTGTGAGAACGCTAGCAGAAGCTAAAGCATATTTTTTCCAATTTTTCATGAGAAAAACTCCTTTTTTATTTTTCTTTATTAACATTATGAAGGGTGGGTGAGAAAGGTTTGCTTACTCTTTCACACCACCGATGGTCAATCCTTTTACAAAGTAACGTTGGAAGAACGGATAGAGGATAGCGATTGGAACTGTTGCCACCACCACCATGGCCATCCGTCCAGTTTCCTTAGGAAGGGATTGGACTGCACCAGCGATTTGGCTAGATGCACCGACTGATTTAGAGATGTAATCCATATTATTTTGGATTTGCATTAGCAAGTATTGAAGGGGATAGAGGTTTTCACTCTTGATATAGAGGAGGGCGTTGAACCAGTCATTCCAGAAGCCGAGGGCTGTAAAGAGACTGATGGTCGCAATCCCTGGGAGAGAAAGTGGTAAACAGATCTGGAAGAAGATCCGTGTCTCACTGGCTCCATCTATCCGAGCAGACTCAAGAATGGCTTCTGGGATCGTCCGTTTGAAGAAGGTCCGCATCAAGATGATGTTAAAAGGACTCAATAACATCGGAATGATGAGGGCTCCAACCGTATCTCCTAAATGAAGCAACTGAGTGGTAACGATATATCCTGGTACCATCCCTGCACTAAAGAGCATACTCAAGAGGGCAAAGACAGTAAAGAAGTTTCTGTACTTAAAGGTTCTACGAGAGATCGCATAGGCGTAGGTCGTTGTAATAAAGACATTACATGCTGTCCCTACAATCGTTACAAACAAGGTAATAAAGAGGGCTTGAAGAATCTTATCCTTAAATTGCACAAGGAAAAGATAGCCATCTGTACCGAATTTAGCAGGCCAAAATTGGAAGCCGTGAATTGCCAAACTTTGTTCATCTGTCAAGGAAATCATGACAACGAAGATGAAGGGCAAGATACAGGATAGAGCAACCAAGCCAACGATGCTACTAAAGAAGATGTCTGCTTTCTTACTGAAGGAGTGGATCCCAACATTATCAACTTTTTCTTTTTTAATTTTTGATTTTGCCATGGTATCCTCCTTTCTAGAAGAGCGCTGCATTCTTATCAATCCGACGTGCTACAATATTAGAAAGTAAAACGAGAATCAATCCGACAACTGATTGGTAAAGACCAGCCGCTGCGGCCATCGCAATATCTCCTGATTTAGCAAGTCCGTTGTAGACATAGACATCAATTACGTTTGTCACACTATAAAGAGCACCTGAGTTATGTGGGATTTGGTAGAACAATCCAAAGTCAGCACGGAAGATATTTCCGATGGCAAGGATGGTCAAGACCGTAATCAAGGAAGCCAACTGAGGAATGGTAATGTGGCGGATTCGCTGCCACTTTGATGCTCCATCCACTGTTGCTGCTTCATAGAAGGTTGGGTCAATCCCCATGATGGTTGCATAGTACATAACACTGCTATAACCAAAGCCTTTCCAGATTCCTAAGAAGAGGAGGAGCGCTGGCCAAATGGCAACCTCTGTATAGAAGTTGATTCCTTTCATCCCAAGGGAAGTCAAGATATGGTTAATCAAGCCTTTATCGACGTTTAAGAAGGCATCTGTAAAGAAGCTGATGATAACCCATGACAAGAAATAGGGGAACAACATTGATGTTTGAAACACTTTAACCAACCGTTTGGAACGCATCTCACTAAAGATAATGGCAATCCCAACAGAAACAATCAAGCCCAAGAAAATAAAGGCTAGGTTGTAAAGGACGGTATTTCTTGTAATGATATAAGCATCTTTAGAACTAAAGAGGAATTTGAAGTTATCAAATCCTACCCACTTACTCTTCATTACACTATCAATAAATCCCTCTCCGGTGATATGATAGTCTTTAAATGCGACAACGTTTCCCAAAACAGGTATGTAGAAGAATAAAATCAACCACGCTGCACCTGGTAAAACCATCAAGAAGAAAATGAGATTTTCTCTCAAGGTCTTAACAAACTTTTTCATCTGACTCCCCCCTTTGTCATTTTATTTTTTTGGTAACGTTTACATTTTTTATTATAAAACTCTATGAAAACTTTTTCAAACTCCTAATTATAGAAAAAATTCTACAAATTTATGACATAGCCTTAAAAATGGAGAAGAAATGTCTCCATCGGACATCTTTCTCCTCCTTCAACAGCATTTTCTTTAAAGACAGCCTTTTGGATTAGGTTGTATAAATGGTCGAAGCTGTCGCAATGGTATGCCACTGGTTAGCCGTCGTCGCTGCGAAGTCCTTATCTCCGTAGAAATCATTAAATGGCAGGATGTCTACTTCTAGTTCGTCGATACGAGAGATTTCGCCTGCTAGGTAGTTTTCAATGCGGCTTTCTGCGCGCTTGATCCGTTGCAAGAGGCCACCCATACGAATATCCACGGTATCCAAGCCAAAGACCTTGTTTTCTTTCAACCATTGGTGGCTAAAGAGCTTGTGGAAGTTTTCAATCTCGCTTCTGAGTTTTGGCAAATCTTCCTGAGCGATTTGTTGCAAGCTCTCTTTATCGCCTGCTTGATAGGCTTGACGAATGCGTCGTCCCACATCCACCTTGTTACTTAAAATAGCATTCAACTGAGCTTGAGTTTCGAAAAGATAAGCATAGTTGCCTGCTTTTTCTTTAATAGCAGCAAGAGTCTCAGCTGCTTGGGCAAAGTGTGGTTTGTCCTGATCAAGAGTCATGTGCTTATCAAGAATTGGGCAAAGGACATCCTGATAAAAGACATAGCGGTTGGGATTGATCCCACTGAGATTATCTGGTAGATCTGGCAAAAGGTTGGCAAGATCAAGTTGCATAAAGTCCTCAACCGGTAGACCTGTATTGGTCTTAAAGTGAGCAGATAAACGCTCTAAATCATTTCGATAGCTGAGTTCTGCCCAGATTTGTAAGCTTGGCAGAATAGAGAACTGAGCTGTTTCACCACCATTGTCCCCCCAACCAGTCACAATGACTTCTTTGATCTGATTGGCACGGCAGGCTTTGTTTGCTTCGATAGCGATGAGACGACTGAAATGGTTGTGTGGTGTGAAACCAATCCACTTCCAAGCACCACCTGCAAAGGCAATATCCTGGCTAATCTTGTGGTGATTACCGAAGTTACGGTTGTATTTTTCTTCGCTATCCTGATAATAATCCCAGTAAACCAAGGTCACTCGGTCTTTAAGGCGGTCAAGAAAAACTCGTGTTTCCTCTGGAATTTCGACATCACGGTCGTACTGGCCATCTGCTGACATGAGTTTGAAGAACATATCGCTCCACATCTGGCAGTGGAAACCATACTTGTCTGCAATATCCAGCACGCGCTCCAAGTGTTGGCACATAAGGAGACTACGATCCACAACACCATTGAGAATCAAATAGCGACCCAAACCAACCAAGTGGGCTTCGTCCATGCCGATATTGACCTTGCGTGTTTGTAGCTTAGACAAAGTCGCAAACATGCCGTCGATTAGGTCGTAAACTTTTTCTTCGCCGATAAGGAGAATGTCCTCTACATCACGGAGTTGCTGGACTTCTTTGACACCCCATTTGACAAAGGCTGATAAGTGAGCCAAGGTCTGGATACATGGTACAAAGGTCATATCAAACTGCTGGGCATAGGCTTCGATTTCCTGTAATTCTTCAGCTGAATAAGCCCCACGGAAATAGCCAAAGTAAGGTTGCCCTTCAATCTGATAGGTGTCTTCCATATAAAGCTCAAAGGTTGAATAACCCATGAGAGCTAAGACTTCAATCATCTGCTTGGCAGATGCAACATTTAGAACCGCATTACGGGAACAATCCGCCATGTAGGCTAAATCTTCATAAGCCGCTTGCTCGTCGATCTCTACCTTGTCCCCTTCTGCTAAAGCTGTTGCGAGAACAGACAAGGCGCGATAGAGTTGGTGAGGTTTGTGATAAGTCAATTGATAGCTTCCGTCCTCACCCTTGATAGAGATAGAAGCTTGGTCAGACTGAGTGACTGCCACTTCTACATCTGGTAGAGAAATGTGCTTTTGAAGTAAGTCTATAGCTTGCTGTTGTTTACTGCTAATTCCGGTAAAATTTACCATTGGTTTTCCTCCTGTAACCAGTTGACAAGGGCACCGTAGAGATTAGCATCTGCCTGATAGGTGCAAGCTTGGATCACTGGCGCAATTGTATACTCTTCATATCTTTCCACAAAGACGTCTACCGCTTTTTGCACCCCTTTGATAAAATCTGGGTTCTGACTGATAGAGCCACCTAGGCTAATGACATCTGGATCGATGAGATACTGGATATTGAGCAAGCCTTGAGCTAGGTTACGATTCATACGCTCAATGGCTTCTTGGCAAAGGGCATTGCCTGCTGCAGCCTCTTGATAAACCTTACGGCCATCCCAGTCTGACTGACCCGATTTTTCAATCACATAACGAACCATGTTTCCTGTAGAAGCTAGTTGTGACCAGTTATTGAGTTTTTCTGCTGGTTCGATAGTTGTCATGTAACCAAACTCTCCACCCAAGCCATGGCGACCACGGTGAATTTTGCCATTAATAATCATAGCCCCGCCAATCCCTGTGCCAATGACAACACAGGCTGCATTTTCAATCTCAGGATGAGCTAGCAGTTCACTAAGTCCAACACAGTTGGCATCATTTTCTAGATGGACAGGGAGTTGGTGATGAGCAAGGGTCTCATACCATGAAAAACCATGGATATAAGGAATGGCACTAATCCCCTCAATCACACCTGTTTCTTGATTGACTGCTCCTGGAACGCTCATAGCAATCCCACGATAGTCCTGTTCTGATAAGCATTGGTCCAACCAAGCTAGCAAATCTTCTAAAGTTTCTGGAGTTGGGGTGCTGGTTTTATCTAAAATCTTTCCATCAGGAGTTAGACTAGCAAACTTAATGCCAGTCCCTCCGATATCAATCGCTGCAATGGTCATTGCTTTCACCTGCAAAAAGGAGCGAATCAGCAGTTGGTTCTTACTTTTTCGCTCCTCCTTTCTGTTTATGTTTACTTTTTGAAATTAAATTTCTTCTTTTTGAATGAGTTCTGTACGAATTTCCTGTGGCGCCAATAGTCCTGAATGGACTGGGTATGGGCGTTCCAGCAAGTCAAGAATGATTTGTTGTTTTTCAGACACGCGGATATTTTCTTGACTCATGTTGTAGTAACGAAGGACATAACCTTCTTCATTCTCAGCCACCTTAAAGGCTGTTGGACAGACTTGTGGCAAACTGAGTGCCGGATGGTTAAAGAGGCTACCCGTTGCTGCAACGCTACCCTCTTGTTTTGCAACTTGAAGAGCTGTAAATGGCACCTGGAAGGCTTTGGCACGACGGAAAGCTGAGAAGCGTTCCCCTGCTTGGTGGCATTCTACTGCAAATTCAACTTCGATATCACGCAAGCACTGAGCTTCCGGTGTTGGGAAATAGCCCCAGTCACCGAGTTCGCCTGAAGCACGAAGAAGGGTTACAGCCATGGTGTCATCTCCAAGAATTTCATACTCGTGCAATCCTTTATTGGATACTGTCACTCCTTTAACATCATCATACAAGCTGACAAAAGCTTGTTGGTGTTGTGGATTTTCAGGATTTTCCCAAGAAGCTGCTGGTTTATTCGGCCGTGTCACCACCTCATAAATGCTTTCCGAGTCATTGCTTGGACGAGTGTTATGAGTTTTGACCAAGAGACGGATACGGTGGTCTTTAGCTGTATTGGTGAAGCGCGTCTTGAAGCGAATTTGTGGGTCATCCACAAAGACCGTCATCTCAGTCTCAAGAGGAATAGTTGTCAGCTCTTCTGAACGCCCTGCTTCTCGGTTCATAAACTCGATAATGCCTCTTTGTTCCGCATCCAATTGTTCATCTGCGCTGATCGGGATGGTCAAGTTATGTTTGAGCAAGATTTTGGCATAGCGAGCATTATTTTCCAAGACCTCATGAGCTTTCAGCTCTGCGTAGATTGGTTCCGTTCCTTTTGGTTGGAAGTAAATATATTCATTGCCAATATCACCGCGGTCTTCGAAGCCAAGGAAGTCCTCATAAGCCTCATTGGTCGTCTTGTCATAAAGGGTCAAGCCATCATCAATACTGAGGGTTACAAACGGCGTATCGAGAACCCCATTTTGGTAAATACCATCATGATGGGAAGCTTTTCCTTCCAGAAGCTGGAAGGTGGTCCAAGAAAGAGGCGCTAGGTGAACCGGAACCGTCACGCGCACTTGACGCGCAATATAGGGTTGGCGGAATTTATCCTTAGGCAAGGTATAGCCAAAGCTTGCCCCCAAGTCTTCAATCTCAGCTTCTACAAGATGCCCCTCTAAATCCTCTACATGGTAGTCTGGCAAGGTCAAAGCCGCCATCTTCTTGAAGCCTTCTGTCGGATGCAATTCCTTAAATGGACAAACCGCTACATCGACAATCGTGCTGACAGTGTCCACCTTGCTATGCAAGCCAGTGTTGATGACTGTAAAGAGGTGCTCACTCTGGGCTTTCTGAGTCGCTAGTTTCTCTTTCCATTCATTCAGAAGGTTGGTCTTGACAAAGTTTCCGACTTGATTGACCTTGGCAAAACGAACTTCCATTTCCCGGTGAACTTCGTCAATACTACAACCACAGATACTATCGTGTGGCGCATTCTGTAAGAGCGTCTTCCAGGCATAGGTTAACTGATCCTTGTGGTTATGACCACCAGTAATAATGGTCAAAGGTTCCACCACTTGTTCTAGCAAGTTGCTGTTTTCTTGGAAGGCTTGCTTGAGGTAAATCCGAGAGGAAGACGTATTTGCCAGTGTGTACCAACCATCAGTTTCCTGACTGGTCAATTCTCCTGTAACTGTAGATAATTGTTCAGGAAGCGCACTTTCCACTGCTTGCACATATTCATCAAAGGAGCTGTGAACAAAGGTCACGTCAGGGAAGAGTTCATTGGCCACGCGAATAGCTTCACTCAAGTTTCGTTGAACCGGTTGGTGGTCGCAACCGTTCATCATCAACCATTGGTTGGTCGATGCATAGTCACGAACGTCTGCCAATTTTTGTTTCCAGAAAGCTAAAGCTTCGTCTTTATCCACTGGAATTTCATTCCCGTTACTGTACCAGTTAGCAAAGAGAATACCAAGCACACGGCTACCATCAGCACCCTGCCAGTACATCTCAGAAAATTGAGAGGTAAACTGCTCATCTTCAAGGACTTGGTTGTCAAAGCCGATTGGTTTGACCCCGCGCCCAAAGGCTGCTACGTGAATCCCTGATTTTTGAAGGATTTGAGGAGCTTGCCCCATATTCCCAAAGGTATCTGGGAAGTAACCAATTTGAGTAGATTTGCCCCATTTGGCACATTCAGCCTGTCCAATCAAGGTATTGCGGACATTGGCTTCACTAGAGATCAGGTAATCATCCTGCAAAATATAGAAGGGACCAATCTTGAGCTTGCCCTCGTCGATATAACGCTGCACCTTGTCACGGTTTTCAGGGCGAATTTCTAAATAGTCATCGAGGACGATGGTTTGTCCATCCAAGTGGAAACTTTTGAATTCAGGGTCATTTTCAAAAAGATCAAAGAGATTGTCAAAGAGTTCCACCAATTGCATGCGGTGACTTTCAAAAGGTAAATACCACTCACGATCCCAGTGGCTGTGAGAGATGATATGAACAACAACATTTTCCATGAGTAAAACCTCATTCTAACTTAAATTTTTAATGTTTTAAATATAAACTTGTGATTCTAACAAGAATCAGTGAAGCTAAAGCGTGCTCCTTATACTCAATGAAAATCAAAGAGCAAACTAGGAAGCTAGCCGCAGGCTGTACTTGAGTAAGGCAAGGCGAAGCTGACGTGGTTTGAATTTGATTTTCGAAGAGTATTAGCGGATATCCAAGTAATCCAAGACTAATTCACAGAACATCATGTTGGCCCAAGAGAACCATTCACGCGAATATTTGGTTGGATCATCCACGTGGAAACTTTCGTGCATGACACCTGTTCCACCATCGCAGGCAACCAACTGATCCAGCAAGAATTTCTTCTCAGCTTTATCTGTCGTTGTCAATCCTTGGATGGATAAAGCAATCGGCCAGATATAGCGATAGAAGGTATGAGAACTTCCGAGTCCGCTTGCGTACTTCCCTTCATAGAAGTAAGGATTTTCAGAGCTCAAAATAGTCCGACGAGTAGCTTGGTAGACCTCATCGTCGATCGCGCAGTAGCCAAGATAAGGAGCAGCTAACAAACTTGGCACGTTCGGATCATCCATGATGCTAGCATTTCCTAAACCGTCTACTTCGAAGGCATAAATTTTTTCACCCTTGCTGTTAGTAGTGTAGGCGTAGTTTTCGATCCCTTCTTGAATCTCCGCTTGGAGGCGTTTGGCATCTGCAATGATACTCTCACTATCAGCTAGATTCAATGCTGCAAAGATTTCTTGGACATAACCCAAGACTACCACTGCAAACATATTGGATGGAATCAAGTAGCTATACTGACAGCAGTCATCGCTTGGACGGAAAGCTGACCAGGTCATTCCTGTCACAGCAAAATCTGGCCCAAAGCCGTCATTTACCAAGGTATCTTCCTTACGATCGGTATCACGGACGAAACGGTATGGTGAGTTATTGTGGTCTTGCTCCACTGTCCAGAGATGAAGGATTTCCTTGGTCGCTGTAACAAAAGTCTCATCAAATTGACTAGTTTCTCCTGTTTCTTTCCAGAGAAGATAAGCCAACTGCAAAGGGTAGCAAAGCGAGTCTACTTCATACTTACGTTCCCAAATCCAGCCATTCAAATCGGTGTGGTCTGTTTCGTGGTGACCTTTCCAGTTTTCCTCAATATTGAAAGAGTTAGCATAGGGATCCTTGAGAATCAAGATCATCTGGCGCTTGACCAAACCTGCAATGGTCTGACGCAAACGATGATCTCTTTTAGCCACATGGAGGTAGGGTCTCAGTTGAGCAGTTGAGTCACGAAGCCACATAGCTGGGATATCTCCTGTCAGTACAAAAGTTGAGCCGTCTTCTAAGATCTCAACTGTATTGTCCAAGGTGTCTGTATAGCAACGCTCAAAGACATCCACCCATTCCGGGTACTCCTTGGCACGTTCTGCTACTTGGTCCAGCCATTCTCTGACGATTTCTTTTGAATAAGTCATTCCTTTTCCTCACACGTATCGATTCTTTCCTATTCAGTATAAAAGATTTCAGATGGGAAATACATACGCAAATTATAGCCCTTTTTCTACAAACTTTTCTAGTTTTGAAAAAGACTTTCCCATTTGAGTGGCTTCTGCTAAAATAAAGAAAGAAAAGGGCTTGAAGGCCCTCGTATGACACAGGAGGTCCCGCATGAAGACCGATATTACTCACATTGATACCCGCTTAGGAACAGACAATCACTCAGCTTATTCCAACGGCAACACCCTCCCTTACACAGGAGTTCCTTTTGGGATGAATTATTTCCTCCCACAGACAACACATGAACAGGGGGCTTGGTTTTTCAATCCCAACCTTCCTATCTTTCAAGGTATTCGCTTGACCCATCAGCCTAGCCCTTGGATTGGAGATTTTTCCTGGTGTCTCCTCACCCCACTGACAGACATTCCGACTCAAGAAGACCTCTATTTCAGACAGAGCAGTTACCGGGTCCAAGAAGCTGTCTTTCAGCCCCATTATTTAGCCCTCACCTCAGAGCGCTATCAAATCCACACAGAGCTGACACCCAGCCTCTACGGGGCTATTCTCCGCTTTAGAGGGCCGTCTGCACTTTCACTGGCCATTCATTGCCCCAATGGACTAGCTGAAGTAGAATTCGGAGAAACGAATCTACATTTCTACATCCTAGACCAAAATCATACCGACCAACAAGACTTTCCTTTCTATCTTCATGTTGAATTTGACCAAGCCATCACTCGCACTCACTGGCTAGGACAGGATTTAATCCTAGAATTTGACAGCCCTAGGCTAGAAGCTCGATTAGGCACTTCCTTTATCAACCCTGAGTTGGCCAAATCTCACCTTCCTACAGCTAGCTTTGAAGAGATGAAAGAAAAAGCGAGCCGCAAATGGCAAGAGCTAATGGACCGATTTGACATTTTAGATACGGGCGGAGAGGATCGAACATTTTTCGATCACTGTCTCTACCGTAGTCTGCTCTTTCCTCAGACTTGTTATGAAGTAACCCCTGAGGGGAAAGCAGTCCATCGCGATTTCGCCCACAACCGCATTCAAGAAGGAAAATACTTCACGAGTTTGGGCTTCTGGGATCTCTTTCGGACCACCTTTCCTCTCTATAGCCTAGTCTATCCCGAGATTTACCAGGAATTTCTCGAAGGCTTCCTCAGCCATTACCGAGATACCGGTTTCCTCCCTAAATGGCTAGCGCCTGACGAAAGAGGCATGATGCCTGGAACCCTCTTTGATGGGGTCATTGCCGATGCCATTCAAAAAGGCCTAGCTCCCGACCTCCACACGGAGCTTTTTGAAGCCATGCTAGATACAGCTAGGAAGGAAGACCCAAATGGTCATTACGGTCGACGAGGAGCTAAAGAATACAAGGAATTAGGCTATCTATCCACTGACTATCACGAAAGCGTGAGTCACACCATTGACTTCTCCTATAGCGATTTTTGTATTGCCCAAACTGCCCAGCTACTTGGCAAGGAAGAGTTGGCCAAAGAATATGCTCAATCTAGTCTTTCCTATCGAACCCTCTTTGATCCAGAAACAGGTTATATCCGGGCCAAAGATAAGAAGGGCCATTTCAGACCAGACTTCTCGCCCATCAGTTGGGGACGCGACTATGCCGAGTGCTCTGCCATTCAGGCAACCTTAGGCGCCCTTCACGACATCGAGGGCCTCAAGCAACTCTTTGGAGGAGAAAAAGGCTTCACCCATTACTTAACTCGACTAGCCACTCAAGCGCCGTATTATGAAGTGACGGGCTATGGCTACGAAATTCATGAAATGAGTGAGATGGCCCAAGCTCCTTTTGGACAAATTGCCATTTCAAACCAACCGAGTTTTCACATCCCCTATCTCTTCCGCTATAGCCAACACCCGGAATACACTAGCATCCTGATTCAAGCCCTTCGCAAGGAAGCCTTCCAGCCAAGCTTCAAAGCTTATCCAGGAGATGAGGATAATGGCAGCCTATCCTCCTGGTATATCTGGTCGGTTTTGGGACTCTATCCGACTTGTCCAGGCAAGCCAGTCTATGACCTAGGGATTCCCCTCTTCAAACACTTGCGCCTTTACCTCCCTCAAGAGAAAAAATGGCTGCATATCCATAGCACAGCCCACACAGCCCAGGCACACTTTCTTCAAGATGTTTTTCTTGATGGAAAAAGGATCGACAGAGTGAGCCACCAAGAGCTCTTGAAAGCGGAGAAGCTAGACTTCCACCTTTCTTGGCTCCCTAAAATCTAAAAAAGAATGAAGAGTAGGACACTCTTCATTCTTTTTCATTACACCTATACTAGTTAATCCCCGACCTTATAAAGGAAAGAACCTTGTTCCGTAAAACTGTACATCCCAGTTCCGGTCCAGAGACGATCCTTGCTGGCATCAGAATCATCATGGAAGATGACTTCTCCATTTTCATCCGTTTGGTCATCAATCGTAAGCCCGGCAGGAATAAATTCCATCAGAAATCCACCTGTGATTCCTCCGTAGACTCCTCCTGAAACAGTCCCATAGTCTGTCAAGGAAAGACCATAAGACTCATATTCGTTAGAGACCAAACCATTTTGATCAAAGACGAGTTTATTCCCCTTATCATCTTGCCAGACACCAGCTACGCTACTATAATCCCCTTGAGCGATTGCTTCAATATCCATCTTTGTTTTCTCTTTCTTATCACTCGAACTCTCAGCTTTCTTTGTTTCACTAGTAGCTGAGCTATCCTTCGATTGACGAACTGTACTTTCTTTACTTTCAGATCCTGTCTCCTGCTTTTTATCACCACAGGCTCCAAGGAAAAACAGTAGAGCAGAAAGCAACAATAGCAAACGATACTTTTTCATCATGAATCTCCCCACATTCAATCTATTCTATAAGCCTAATTTTATCCTTTTTCTAGCAATTTGACAAGTTTCTGTTACTATCAAAAAAGGAACCAACTGGTTCCTTCTCTAATTGATTAATGTGCCAACATTTCCTGCGCAATTTCGAATCCGGATAAGTCACTTGGGTAGTAAGTAGGCCAATTTTCCAATTCCTTATAAAGAGCTTCTTGGCTTTCCCCTCCGAAGAAAATATGGAAGTGAGCTGCCTTATTAGGAGCAATTTGATGGTCACTGAATTGAACATACTTGAATTCACCCGCATTCGGATCAGTTGCTTCAAAGAGATACCGCACTCCACGATTCCCTTTTGTATAGGTTAGCGTATGCTTCCCAGCATAGCGGTATTCGAACTTCTTCTCTTCGCCATTCTTATAGAAGGTCATGGTTTTGTCTGTAATGACAATCCGGTCGACATCTGTTTTATAACCGGTGGTGTAGTAGGCTTTATACTCTTCAGCTGTTTTGGATTTGGTTAATTTGGCTTTGTAGTCAAAGACTTGATCCAAGGTTCCATCTTTTAGATAAGGATACACAGACTGCCAATCACCTACATAGTCTGAAAGAGTTCGGTCCTTAATAGCACTGTCCTCAAAGTAGCCATTGGCTACTGTTTTGGTGTCTTCTTCCTCTTCTGGAGCGATTTCTTTTCCGGCTTGAGTCGTTGTTAACTCCAAAGATTTGAGGTTGGCTCCCATGATAGAGATGTAGTCTTCACCATCTTTCATCTGCTCATCTGTCAAGCTCTCTAATGGATTCAAAACAGCTAGATCCACACCGGTTTCAGCAGACAAGGTTTTCGATAAGGATTTAGAAGCATTTTCTTCAAAGTAGATGACCTTGATGTCGTTCTTCTTGATGTACTCTGCCAATTCACTCAAGCGAGTTGCAGACGGTTCACTATCTGGTGACAAACCTGAGATAGAGACTTGATTCAAACCATAGTCCAGGGCCAAATAACGGAAAGCTGCGTGTTGAGTAACAAAGTTTTTCTGTTTCGCTTCAGACAAGCTCTTCGTATAGCTATCATCCAATTTTTTCAACTTGGCAATATAGGCATCCGCATTAGCGGTAAAGCTAGCCTTTTTATCTGGGTACTGTTTCACCAGTTGATCACGAATCGTTTCCACCATTTTAATAGCTCTCTGTGGAGAAAGCCAGACATGGGGATCATAGTCATGATGGTGTTCTTCCCCTCCCTCATGGTCATGCTCTTCTTCACCACCTGGTAAAAGCAGCATATTTTCCGTCGCTTTGACAACCTTAGTTTTCTTGCCATCCATTGATTTCAACAACTGAGGCACCCACGTTTCCATGTTCTCGTTCTCATAGACAAAGACATCTGACTCTTGGATTTTTGCGCGCCCCTTGGCAGACAATTCAAAATCATGGGGTTCCGAACCAGACCCGATCAAGAGCTCCACATCTCCCTCGTCTCCAACGACTTGCTTAGTAAATTCATAGACAGGATAGAAAGTCGTCATGACTTTCAATTTCCCTGACTGATTTTGACCACCACTACAAGCTACTAAAAGAAGACTACAAAAGGCTAACACCAGCCATGCAAGTTTTTTCATAAGATCACCTATTTTCTAAATTTAACAAAAAGATTTGAGAGCAAAAAGAAGGATACAAATAAGAGGGTAATGGTCGCACTAACCGGTGTATCCGGGTAATAAGAAAGAATGAGACCACTGACCATCCCCACAAAACCAATGACCACTGCCAGAAGCATGACTGAACGGAAGGTTTTTCCTAGCTTTAAAGCAATACTAGCTGGCAAGACCATGATGGTAGATACCAACAAGGAACCCGCAGCCGGAATCATCAAGGCAATAGCCACCCCTGTCACAATATTAAACAAGATAGACATGAGACGCACGGGTAAACCATCTACATAAGCTGTATCCTCGTCAAACGTAAGAATATACATTGGACGAATAAAGAGAACCGTCAAACATAAAACAATCGCCGCTATGACAAACAGAGCTAGCACTTGCTCATCGGTAATGGTCAAGGTAGAACCAAATAGGTACTGGTCCAAACTCATGGAGCTTTTACCGCCGCCCTTCATGATCACCAAAGCCAAGGCCAAGCCGGTTGACATGAGAATCGCTGTCCCAATTTCCATAAAATCTTTATAGACTGTGCGTAAGTACTCTAAAAATACAGCCGCTATGATCACCACAATGACTGTAGAAATAGTCGGGGAGAAACCAAGAAAGAGACCAAAAGCAACCCCTGATAGAGAGACGTGGCTCAGTGTATCACTCATTAAGCTCTGACGACGCAAAATCAAAAATACACCTAAGATTGGAGAGAAGAGACTCATAGCAACCATCGCCAACAAGGCCCGTTGCATAAAATCATACTGAAAGAGACTAAGCATGGTCCTCACCTCCATCTTTCTCATGGACATTAAAGCAACGCCATGGAGAGTTTTGTTTCCTCACTAGGTGAATATTGCGATCCGCGTAATGGCTCACCTCTTCAGGGTCATGCGTAATCATCAAAACAGACTTCCCATGATGATGGGCACTGTGGTGCATCAATTCATAAAATTCATCCTTACTACCAGCATCCATCCCAGTAGTCGGTTCATCCAAGACAAAAATATCTGGATCAGACGCAAACATTCGTGCAATGACAGCCCGTTGTTTCTGGCCACCGGATAGAGCCCCTAATGGTTTATCACGATGCTCTAACATCCCAACAGCAGATAAACTAGCTAAAATGTGCTCCTCATCGTGATGATTTAACCGACGAAACCAACCCTTGCGAGGATACCGCCCCGATTTCACAAACTCATAAACAGAACTGGGAAAGCCAGCATTGAAGCTTGCAATTTGTTGCGGAAGATAGGCAATTCGTAATTTTTTACCAGCTACATTTTCCTTAGCAATTTCAACCGTTCCTACTTTAGGTTTTAAGATGCCAAGACTTGCCTTGATCAAAGTAGATTTGGCTGCGCCATTCTCACCAGTCAGCGTCACAAACTCCCCGCTGTCCAAGTAATAATTCACACCTTCTAGAACAGGCTCACGATCATAATAAAAAGAAAGATCATTAACAGTGATATAACGCATTAACGAAGATCCTCCAATAAGCGAGATAAAAACTTAGAAATAACCATTTGTTCTTCTTGAGAAAATTCGCTCAAAACTTGATTATAAACAGCCAAAGTATGATCATGATGATGAGAATGTTCCTCAGCAACTGGACGCCCTAAATCTGTTAAACGGTACAAAACGATTCGAGCATCTTTCTCATCTTTTAGGGCTTCTAACATCCCAAAAGAAAGTAATTGTTTAACAGCCTTAGTAACAGCAGCTTGACTAACATTCAGCAATTTAGCAAGCTCAGAATTGGAATAATTATTCTTTGATAATAACATTAAAATATGTTCTTGCGTATTGGTTAAAGAAAAACCACTTGTACAAGAACCTATCAATACTTCATGCTGATTCTCAGAAATAAGTAAGATAGAATTCAAAAACTCATCTATCTGATTAGCAACCTTCATAGGAACTTCCTTTCTATTAACCAGTAAATACTTTACCGGTTAATTATAACACAGTAAAGGAAAATAGTCAAAGTATTTTCAGAAAACAATAAAAACAAATTTTAGTAACTAATAGGTAACTCAACATTACAAATTCAACGAAAAAAAGAAAAAGACAAGGTCCGAAAACCTTGTCTTTAATACTATACCGGCGGCCGGGGTCGAACCGGCACGTCCTTGCGGACACTGGATTTTGAGTTCTATGAATACACTTTTTAAATCTTATATCCTTGATTTAATAGGGTTTTAGGACTTTTGAATCTTGCAAAATAGACTCATTTTTCAAATTTTAGTAACTTTTTGGTAACACTCCATAACTTATCGTCCTAAGATCAACATCAGAGAATCTCGCTATCTTAATTATATTCTTCACTATTTTTAAAATAATTGCTATAATATAAGTCAATCATCAAAATGACTATTGATTGAAATTAATTTAAATAGAGAGGTGGCACTAGATATGATGGACTTTAATGTAGTATGTGATTTTAATGCACTTGTTTTTGCTGAAGAACATATAATTATTCATGCAGAAAGAGATAAAATTATGGCAGTATTATCTGAAATCAATAATTGGCATAACTGGCGTAATGGAATTTCAGAAATAAAATTATTAGCATCTCACATTCAAGAGGGGGCAAAATTTGAATGGAAATCAGGAGGTCTAAAATATAAATCCGAAATCCATACAGCTTCAGCTGCATGTTTTGGATGGACAGGTAATACAATAGGAGCTCATGCAATTCATAATTGGTATATAAAAAAATTATCAAATGGATCTTCTGAGGTTGTAGTTCAAGAGAGTTTAAGTGGCTGGTCTATCTTATTATTAAGGAAAATGATGAGACGTGAATTGCCTATCTTACTAAAAAAAGATCTTCAAGAGTTAAAATTTGCATGTGAAAATAAATTATAGAAGTAATTAGTTTTTTAAAAATGAATTTTAAATTTATTGACTGTATTAGCTAGAGTGATTGATTAGAGAGAGTCGATTTTGAGTCGGTTCTCTCTTTTTGTTAATGATAAATTGCAAGAATAAGTACAACATTTACTCAAACTCATCCACTAGAGCTTCACAAGCAGTTCTGTAAGCCAAATATTTTCGTTGTCGGTGATTGATATCATATAAGGGCTTGTTCAAAGCCTCATCAGAAGTTCTCTACCAGTGGATATCAGTCAAACTCTTTCCCCTTTCAACTATAAACAACCTTCATAAAATAAAATCACTCAACAAGAATATACTAATCTTTACCTATTGAAACTTAATCAAATAAACCATCAATCTGCATTAAAATAGTCAGAAACCTCTTTAAAAAGGGTATGCAATATTTCTTGCTCTTCTTCATCTAAATTATATTCAGAGACTAGCTCATCCAAATACTTAGGTAGAGTCGAATGGTTTTTAATTCCATTCATAACAATCGCAAATTTCAGATCGTCTAGTTCAGTTTTATTAAACCCTTTTAGCTTCTTCAAATCAATTCTAGTGATTGGATGTGGGACAACATCTAGAGTACTGTAAATCGTTTTTCCTAATAAGTAATCTGTCGTGGTATCAAATAATTTTGCTAATTTGACAACGGCTTCTAAATTAGGCTCTAAAGTTCCATTTTCCCAACGAGAATAAGTACCTTGTTGTACATCAATCATCTCAGAAACTTGTACTTGAGTTAACTTCTTACTCTTTCTCAGTTGCTTAAGACGATCTCCAAAAGAATTATTATTAAACATTGTTTCCTCTTCAATATTCGATTCTGTATATTTTAGCTTGACAAAATATTCTAAACGGTATAAAATAGAATTATTCCATAAGGAATATTTATTTTAAGATTAAATATTCCATTGAGAATATTATATCATAAAAGGAGGTAAAAGCGTATGTAACTAATAGTTCGATTTAAAAAATTTTAATAAAGGAGGTAAGATTCGACAAAAAAAAAAAATCTTGAAACAAATGTGCCGTTCGTTCCAAGATCAAAACATATTATGTAACAATTATACCACAGAAAACTCTTCAGTTGCACAAGAAAATTTCGGAGGTTTCACAAAAAGATGACCAATAAAGAGTTAGTCAATCAAATTTCTGGCCTAAACTCTACCTCTACTCTTAAAAATTGGATTCAACTGATTAAAGAGATAAGTGGCAAGGAATTTAAAAAAATTAAAATTCCTATCAGTAGAAATCCAAGAACTCGTCAATTAAGTTATACAGTTGCCTATGACTTTACAAACGAAGACCTTAGACAATTTCAAAAGTTAGCTAAACTAAAACTTGAAATAGGTCTAAAAGAGGCTATACAAGCCGTATTTGGGAGTCTAGCAGACAATGAGCACGAATCCCTAAACCAAGTAATAGATGAGCTCTACGATGAACTGAGCGCCTTAAAACAGGAATTCAAGCGAGAAATACGGTTGATAAAAAATGAGAATGCCAGTCTAAAAAAGAAAATCCAAGATATTGAAGAGTCGATGCAAACCGGCTTACTAGGGTTTGTTCAGAAGAGGTCAAAAAATAGGTTCGGCTAATAGCGAGTTTTCGGCTGAGCCATGAGGCAGAAAGCCGAAAATGAGCGTAAATGCGGACGGACCATTTTTGACCGTTAGGGTGTGTAGTAACACCACCCTCTGCAAGTTAGGTGTACCATCGAAAGAATTCAGTATTCCCAAGGGTTTCGGAGATTTTAAGGGTGGCAAAATTAGGCAAAAAGTTGAATCAAAATCTATGGCAAAAAATGAACATTTACGTTCTGTATTTGACTGGATTCAAATTCAGTTTGATAAGACTGAATTTTCGCCAAGAGAAATAATCGAAGACATTCTATTTCTTGATTATGACCTATTTATTGAGAATAAAGGGAGCCTTAAATACTATAACTATGATAGCCAGCTTCATCATGGGAATATCCGTATCTACTATGGAGCGAAAGAGTCGTCCTACATGCTTGTCATGTCAGGACAGGCACTCGAGTTCTTTAGAGATATGGTATTAGATCCAAATAGTCTGTCCGAAAGACAGTTTCTGAACAACCTCTACTACAATTACAATCAGTTTTCAGTAAGACGAATTGATATTGCAATAGATGATTTTAATGAAACACCCTATTTCACTCCTAATCAGCTTCTAAAGATTTGTCAGAAGAAACGCTTTATATATGGAAAAAGCACTTACTACAATACCTACGGAGATGAAACAATCGGCCAAACCTTATATTTGAGAAAACCCAATGATGATGAAAGACTTAGAATTTACGATAAACGCTTAGAACGAGCTGAGAAGCTCGGCATCAGCAAGCGGTATATAGAAAATTGGATAAGAACTGAGTTAGAACTTAGGAAAGAAAAAGCTCACTACTTCATTCAAGAATGGTTGCATTCAGAAATAGATCTTCTCAACTTTACCAAGGGATATCTCAAAGAAAAAGTGAGGTTCTATAGTGATAGTCACTTCTCAAAACCCTTGAGATCTTGGGAAAAGTTTTTAGGTCACTCAAAACCTGTCTCTATCATTATTTCAAAACCAAAAACAGAACTAGAACAAAAATTAGAATGGTTTACCTATAAAGGTTCTGGAGCTATTCTAAAAGCGTATAAATTTCTATACGACAATAACTTACTGCATGAGTATGAGAAATCTAACTATCTCGCACTCAACAATATGGAATATCCACCAGATTTAGCAAGTGGATTAATAGAAAGGGCAATTCTCTTTAAAAGAGAGGATTTGATCCCCACAATCAAAGAAAATATCAAAAGGAGAAATTAATTATGGCAAAAATGCTTTCACAAAATGACTGGAATTTTAATAACATTGGAACAAAATTTGAATTGGATGAAGTTATTCCAAAATTTGAAACGGAAGTCCGAGCAGATGCAAACGGAGAAATTATCAAAAACCGAGATGGTAGCGAAAGACGTTTTAATACCGATAGAATCATTGGTTGGAAATACAATGTAACAATTAAGGATGGACAATTCAAAAAGAAATCAACCCAAGTCTCAGTAGACAATCCAGATGCCTTGGTTGATAATGACTATATCCAAGCAATGGATGAAGTACCAGTTACATTTGACAATTTACAAGCTACTATGATTAGTTCGACAATGTATTACAAGGCAGATGCTATCCATTTAGTAGATGTAAAACAAAAATAAATATCAGACAAGGGGAGTTAATCCTCCCCTTACTTAATCTAATTAGAAAAGGAGATCACATGATTAAAACTGTAACAAAAGATGACCTTATCGAACTTGGATTTGCTCCAGGAACTGCAAGAAAGATTATCCATACCGGCAAATTACTATTAGTGAATCGTGGTTTTAACATCTACGATAACAAAAGGATTGGTACAATTCCAGCCAGTGTCGCAGAAGAACTATTAGGAATTGAACTCCAGAAAGAAGCGTAGCTTATGGCTTTACGTAAAAGTAGAGACGGAACTTGGATTGTTGATGTTTCCAATGGTATAAATCCAATATCTCTAAAACAACGTAGAATTGTAAGAAAAGGATTCAAAACTAAAAAAGAAGCATTGGAGGCCGAACAATACTTACGAAGTGTCGAACTTAAAGAAAAAAGTTTCAACTCAAAAATATCAATTGATATCCTTTATGATCTCTTAAAAGAAGAGGATAGAATAAACAACAGAAAACAAAGCTATATAGATACACAAGAAAACAACTATAACAGGCATATAAAAAACTATTTTGAAAAAGTTGATGATGTAGCTAAATTAACTTATGAAGATATCTATCAATTCAGAGAACATCTAAGAGATAAAAATACTCAAAACTCAGAAAAGAAGCTAAGTCCAAACACTATTAATAAAATTATAATTTTACTAAAGAAAATTCTGGATGTTGGATTAAGAAAGGGATTTTACAAGGAACATCCCGTAGGATTACTGAAAAAATTACCCATAGAAAAAGTAAAATTAAATTTCTGGACAGTAAAAGAATTTAAGCATTTCTTAACACTATTTAGCAACGATGAATACAATATAAAATTACTATTCACAGTTCTATTTTTTACTGGTCTAAGACTCGGAGAAGCTCTTGCTCTAACGTGGAAGGACATAGAGTTTTCTACAAATACAATCCATGTAAGTAAATCAATATACGTTAAAAAAGGTGAAGAACACATTAGTAGTACAAAGACAAAAGCTGGAACCCGAAGAATCATCATGAACACCAAACTAGTGGAGACACTAGAAGAATGGAGGCAAACACAGCATGAAAGATTAAAAGAATTTACAACCAACCTAGATGATCTACAGATATTTCAAAAAAGCCCGATTACGATAACTAAGGATTCAATCGAAAAACAATATAAAAAAATATTACAAAGAGATAGTTCTTTAAAAAAAATAAGAATTCATGACTTCAGGCATTCACATGCTTCCCTACTAATAAACCAAGGAGAAGATTATCTTGTCGTAAAAGAAAGATTAGGACATGCTTCTATAACTACAACAATAGATACATACTCTCATTTGTATCCAAGCAAGCAACAAAAATTAGCGGATAAATTAGATGATTTGTTATAAAACTAGTAATTTTAAGTAACTCAGCGTTACAAATTCAACAAATAAAAGAAAAAGACAAGGTCCGAAAACCTTGTCTTTAATACTATACCGGCGGCCGGGGTCGAACCGGCACGTCCTTGCGGACACTGGATTTTGAGTCCAGCGCGTCTGCCAATTCCGCCACGCCGGCAAAGTATAACTGGGGTAGCTGGATTCGAACCAACGCATGAGGGAGTCAAAGTCCCTTGCCTTACCGCTTGGCTATACCCCAATAATATAAAATAGGCGAGTGATGGGGATCGAACCCACGCATGCCAGAGCCACAATCTGGTGTGTTAACCACTTCACCACACCCGCCATATTCTTATACACGGGCAGTAGGAATTGAACCCACACTGAAGGTTTTGGAGACCTTAGTTCTACCTTTAAACTATGCCCGTAAAGGATGGAAGGGGAGGGATTCGAACCCCCGAACCCGAAGGAGCGGATTTACAGTCCGCCGCGTTTAGCCTCTTCG
>NZ_JVKU01000029.1:0-112107 GCF_001072385.1 Streptococcus sp. 343_SSPC
TGATTGAAATGTTAGTTGTTTTGCTCATTATCAGCGTTCTTCTCTTGCTCTTTGTTCCGAACTTGACCAAGCAGAAAGATTCGGTCACAGATACAGGAAATCGAGCAGTCGTCAAAGTCGTGGAGAGCCAGGCTGAGCTCTATGAACTCAATCATCAGAATGAAAAAGCTAGTCTTTCTAAGCTAGTCGCAGAAGGACAAATCACTCAAAAACAAGCAGAAGCCTACCGTGCTCACTATGTGAAGAATGCAGGTGATCACCGTGCGGTTGCAGATTAAAGCTTTCACCCTTCTGGAGAGCTTACTAACTCTAGGTATCGTCAGTCTTCTATGTTGGTTGCTAGCTGGGTCAGTCCATCAAGCCTTTGGGCAGGTAGAAGAAACATTGTTTTTCTCGGAATTTGAACGGGTCTATCAGGAGACACAAAAGATGAGTATTGCAAAAGAGGAGAGAACTCTCCTTTCTATCGACCACGGTGGGGTTCATAGTCCCTATCAAGAATTACCGCTTCCAAAAGGGGTGGAAGTGGTCAGAGAGAAGCAACTGACCTTTGATCCAGCAGGAGGCAATTCAAGCCTGACCAAGATTCAATTTCAGACAGAGAAAGAGGTGGTGACTTATCAGTTGGCAATTGGGAATGGAAAAATTAAAAAATCGACGGCTCCCCGCTAGTCTCTTGTTAGAAGGACTGATTGCCTTAGCGATGTTTGGTGTCCTCACGACCCTTGTGCTGGGAGAGCTAGGGGACTCGCGACAGCAGCGCTTAGAAGAGTTGAGACAAGGAGAAGTCTTGCGAGTCGCAAAAATGGCGATCCAGACCAGGCAGGATCAATTGAACATCAATCAGGTCAGTGTCCAGGTGGAGAGGTCTGCCAAGTCCTTAAAGGTCTATCATGAAGGAAAGGTTGTGATTGCTGTTGAAAAGAACTAAACTGCCAGCCTTTACTTTACTGGAGGCCTTGGTTGCCCTGCTCGTCATCAGCGGTGGTTTATTGGTGTTTCAAGGATTGACAAGCCTCTTGCGTCAAGAACTTCAGTACCAAAGTCACATCAAGCAAGAGGAATGGTTGCTCTTTCAGGACCAGCTGGACATTGAATTGTCTCGTAGCCAATTTGAAGAGGTCAGAGACAACAAACTCTATCTTGTTCAGGATCAAAAACCCATAGCCATTGGACTGGCTAAGGGGGGAGATATCCGAAAGACAGATGCGACTGGCCGTGGCTATCAACCGATGATAGATGGAGTTGAATCCGCCTGGATTGAAAAAAGAGGAGATCTGGTGTCTATTCAACTGCGCTTTGAAGAAGGGTTAGAAAGGGAGGTGGTCTACCGTGTGGTGGAAAAGGATAAAAAAGAAGCAGATTGAGGCAGGGATCCTTCTTTATGCCCTTTTTATGTCGGCGGTTTTTAGTCTCTTGCTTCAGTTTTACCTGAACAGACAAGTGGCAGAGAGACGGATCCTCCTTGCTAGTCAGCACCGGATCCAGGCTTATGCACAAGCTCAATTGGCGATTGATACTTGGGATCGGGAAGAAAAAACCATGACCTTCTCAAATGGCCGAGTCGATTTGGAAGAAAAATCGGGCTTTGCCAACGTAACGAGTCACTTACAAGATGGGGGAAGCTGCCATTTCACCTTTGCTCTACCTCCTCGGGAAAAGAAAAAAACCGACAAGAAGGAAAAGGAGAAGCAGGCTCCAGATTCAGCCACAGACCACCCGACCAAGACTGAGGAAGAGAAGCCTCAGGCCTTCGAAAAGCATAGCGAAAACTCTTAAAATTTGATATGATTAAGAGATGGAGGAAAGCATGAATTTCGAAAAAATTGAGAAAGCCTACGGCTACCTATTAGAGAATACCCAAAATATCCAAAATGATTTACAGACCAACTTTTATGATGCTCTAGTGGAGCAGAATGCCATCTATCTGGATGGGCAAACAGAGTTGACTCTAGTGAAGGAAAACAACCAGCGCCTGAAGGACTTGAACTTAAACAAGGAAGAGTGGCGTCGTTCCTTCCAGTATCTTTTGATGAAGGCTGCCCAAACAGAGCCCCTACAAGCCAATCACCAATTTACACCAGATGGGATTGGATTTCTTCTGGTCTTTCTAGTGGATCAGTTGGCTAGTTCCGATCAAGTAGATGTGCTAGAAATGGGGAGTGGAACAGGGAACTTGGCCCAAACCTTGATGAACAATTGTCAGCGTTCGTTAGATTATTTGGGCTTGGAAATTGATGATCTCTTGATTGACCTTGCAGCTAGTATGGCAGAAGTGATGAAGGCGGATGTGAATTTTGCCCAAGGTGATGCCATTCGTCCACAAGTTTTGAAAGAGAGCGATGTGATTATCAGCGATTTACCTGTCGGTTATTATCCAGATGATGCCATTGCGAGTCGTTACCAGGTCGCTTACCCTCAGGGCCACACCTATGCCCATCATTTATTGATTGAACAATCGCTAAAATACTTAAAACCAGGTGGCGTCGCTATTTTTCTAGCTCCGAATGATCTTTTGACAAGCGAGCAGAGTCCTCTATTGAAACAATGGATGCAGGATCATGCTCAGGTCTTGGCCATGGTGACCTTGCCAGAGAACCTCTTTCGATCCGCCAAACTAGCAAAAACCATCTTTGTTTTCCGCAAGCAAGAAGAAGCGGAGGTCCAACCATTTGTCTATCCCTTGACCGATTTGCAAGATCAGGAAGACCTCATGAAATTCCGTGAAAGTTTTCAAAACTGGAATAAAGAAAGTGAAATTTAAACAAAATTTTGCTATAATAGGAGTGAAAACGCTTAAAGAGGTAAAAAAATGACGAAAACAATTGCAATTAATGCAGGTAGTTCAAGTTTGAAATGGCAATTATACCAAATGCCAGAAGAAACAGTTTTGGCAAAAGGGCTCATCGAGAGAATTGGACTTAAAGATTCCATTTCGACAGTAAAATTCGATGGTCGAGCAGAAAAACAGGTTTTAGATATTGAGAACCACACACAAGCGGTTAAAATCCTTCTCGATGATTTGATTCGTTTTAATATTATTGCTTCCTACGATGAAATCACTGGAGTAGGGCACCGTGTCGTTGCAGGTGGTGAGTACTTCAAAGAGTCTGCTCTTGTAGATGAAGAAGTCATTCAAAAGGTTGAGGAACTTTCTTTGTTGGCCCCATTGCACAACCCTGCCAACGCTGCTGGGATCCGTGCCTTTAAAGAATTGTTACCAGATATTACCAGTGTTGTTGTATTTGATACCTCTTTCCATACAACAATGCCTGAAAAAGCTTATCGTTATCCTCTTCCAACTAAATATTATACTGAAAACAAGGTTCGTAAATATGGAGCCCATGGAACCAGTCATGAGTATGTAGCCCACGAAGCGGCCAAGCTTCTTGGAAAACCAATCGAAGAGTTGAAATTAATCACCTGCCACATTGGGAATGGAGCCTCTATTACAGCGGTAGACAAAGGGATTTCTGTCGATACGTCTATGGGCTTCACACCACTTGGTGGCATCATGATGGGAACACGTACAGGGGATATTGACCCTGCCATTATTCCTTACTTGATGGAGAATACAGAAGACTTCAACAGTCCAGAAGATATCAGTCGTATCTTGAACCGTGAATCTGGTCTTCTAGGGGTGTCTGAGCTTTCTAGCGATATGCGTGATATTCACGAAGCCATGCGCAGTGGAAATGACAAGGCACTTTTGGCCAACGACATTTTTGTTGATCGTATTAAGAAATACATCGGTCAATACTTTGCTGTCTTGAATGGAGCAGACGCCATCATCTTTACAGCTGGAATTGGAGAAAATTCTAAGACGATCCGTGGACAAGTGATTGACGGGCTGACTTGGTTTGGTTGTGAGCTTGATCCAGAAAAGAATGTCTTTGGTGCAGAAGGCGATATTTCAACACCGGATGCTAAAGTGAGAGTCTTGGTCATCCCAACGGACGAAGAATTAGTCATTGCCCGTGATGTTGAACGCTTTAAAAACAAGGGATAAGACTTTTATTCTAAAAAAAACAAGAAAGAAGAGGCTGATTCGAAACGCCTCTTTTTTCTCTTGTGTGACTTCTACTTGGGCTTGCCTCAGTAGCTCATCTATGCTATACTAGAAAAATAGTTTGATAATCGAGGTAAAATAATGGAAAATTGGATGGAGAAAAAATGGGTTTCGAATAGTCTGTGGTTACTAATTGGAATACCGTTATTTATAGCGACTCAACTACCCATGGTCGCTTTGATCTTGGGGATTGAAAATGCTTGGTCAAATTGGACAATCAATAGTCTGGTCCTTGGGGTCACCATGCTCCTCGTCTATTTGCTTTGGTGGTTTATGAAATGGAGTCCACTTGATCCACTAGATTTTTCACGGATTAGAGGCAGAGATATTGGGCGAAATTTCCTTTATTTTCTCCTGTTGCTGGCCAATAATGCTCTTGGGGTCAATCTTCTACGACAGTTAGGAGAGGCGACGACAGCTAACCAAGAGACCATCCAAGGGGTGGCTTCCTTGGCCCCTCAGCTGGCAATGGGTTTGCTCATTGTTGTAGTGGCACCTTTAGGAGAAGAAATTATCTGTCGGGCTGTGATTCCCCGCTTAATCTTTAAGGGACACGAAAAAATTGGTTATTTGGTTGGGGCTCTTGTATTTGCCTATTTACACACACCAAGTAATCTTGGTTCCTGGGTCATCTATGGAGGTATGTCTCTCATCTTGACTTGGGTTGCCTACCGCTACAAACGAGTAGAATATTCGATTTTATTGCACTTTACCATGAATGCTTTTGCCTTTCTGATAACTATTCTGGTTTCTTTTCTTCCCGCTTAAAATATGGTAGAATGATAGGACCAATGGGTTTTATTCAGAAGCTTTGGTAAGCTACCAAAGAAGCATCTAGGCGCAGATAGAGACAAACTCGGAGGTTGGAAAGATTCTAACCTCTTTTCTATGCTTGGTTGGCTTTTCTTAGAAAGATGAAGGAAGATATGTCAAAGAGTGAATGGAGACAACTAGGCAAGGATCGGACTCTTCTATGTGGCATCCTCAATGTCACCCCCGACTCCTTTTCAGATGGTGGACGTTACCAAACGGTAGAAGGAGCTCTCGAGCAAGCTCGAAAGTTAATAGCAGAAGGAGCAAGCATACTGGATATTGGTGGGGAGTCCACACGTCCAGGGAGTCATTTTGTGGAAATTCAGGAAGAAATTCAGCGAGTCGTGCCCGTCATTGAAGCAATTCGAGCAGAGAGTGATATCTTGATTTCGGTTGATACTTGGAAGTCAGAGGTCGCTCGTGCAGCCCTAGCAGCTGGTGCAGACTTGGTCAATGATATCACGGGCTTGCTAGGAGATCCGCAAATGGCGAGGGTGATTGCAGAAGCTCATGCTGGAGCCATTCTTATGTTTAATCCAGTCATGGCTCGTCCTCATCATCCGAGTTCCGTCATTTTTCCGACCTTTGGTTTTGAGCCGGCCTTTTCATCAGAGGAGTTGGCGCAGTTTGAAGGTCTCTCTATTCAAGACTGCATGTGGACCTTCTTTGCTAAGAGCCTTGAGCGAGCAGAGGAGGCGGGATTGAGTCCGGATCAACTCTTCTTAGATCCTGGTATCGGTTTTGGCTTGACTAAACGGGAAAACCTCCAACTCTTGCAGGACTTAAAAAGCATTCATGCTAAGGGGTATCCAATCTTTTTAGGAGTCTCTCGGAAGCGCTTTGTGGTCAATATTCTGGAAGAAGAGGGATTTGAGACTGACCCTGAAACGAAAGAAGGATTCTATAATCGGGATTTGGCCTCTAGTCATTTGACGAGTGTAGCTGCCAGCCAAGGGGTAGAAATTGTGCGTGTGCATGATATCCCTCTTCATAAGATGGCGGTAGCTATCGGTAGTGCTGTCTACCAAGCCGATCAAGCGCAGGACCTTCATTTGAAACAATATCGCTAAAGAAAAGAGAAGAGATATGACAGTAGATCTCAGTTGGTTAGCCACTTATCGTTCTTCCGAGCCTCATTTTGGTTTGGAGCGAATGGAAGCCCTGCTGGCCTTGAGGGGAAACCCACACTTAGCCTGTCCTGTAATCCATCTAGCTGGGACCAATGGAAAAGGATCTACCCTAGCCCATTTACGGTCTTTACTAGAGGCAAAAGGGTTGCGGGTTGGTGTTTTCTCATCCCCCTATCTAGTTTCCTTTCATGAGCAAATCAGTATCAATGGGCTTCCCATTTCAGATCAGGATTTAGAGACTTATCTGTACCTCTATCAGGACTTGCTTGAAAAAAACAGTTCTGATCAGACCTTGCTGGGCTTAACTGAGTTCGAGTTGATGACCGTCCTGGCTTTTGATTATTTTGCAGCAGAAAAGCCAGATGTGGTCATTCTGGAAGTGGGCATGGGGGGCCGTCTCGATAGTACCAATGTTTGTCAGCCTATGTTGACAGCCATCACGACGATTGGCCTGGACCATGTGGCTCTCTTAGGGCCAGATTTGGCCTCCATTGCTCGAGAGAAGGCGGGAATCATCAAGGAAAAGATTCCGGTCCTGCTAGGCCGGATGGAACTGGAAGCTCAAGAAGTCATTGTGCAGCGGGCGAACTGCTTATCGGCACCAGTAGAGCTGTTAGGTCAGGACTTTTTAGTTAGCTACCAAGCGTCTTTGGTTGATGGGGAAGTTTTTGGCTATCGGAGCCAGTATCGGGAAGAAATGCAACTAAAGACAGGACTCATGGGACTGCATCAAGTCGACAATGCTGGGTTGGCCCTGGCTCTATGCGATACTTTCTGTCAAGAAAAGGGGCTCTCTTTCTTAAGTCGAGAAGAAATCCTCCAAGCTTGGGAAGGGGTCCAGTGGCCGGGTCGCCTAGAGGTTATTTCTAACCAGCCCCGAATCATTCTAGATGGTGCCCATAATCCGCATGCAGTAGCCCCTCTTGTAGCCACCATGAAAGAACGGTATGGACAGTTGGACAAACAAGTCTTGTTTACCTGTATCCAGACCAAGGCGATTGAGGAGATGCTGGAACTGTGGAGCGGATTGGAAAAGAGTCAATTAACCTTGACGACCTTTGAGGATTCACGCGCCTATTCCGTGAGAGACATGCAGGAAATAGCCCATCAAAAAGGCCTGCCTTATCAAGAATGGAAGGTGTTTTTAACCCATTATCTAGAAAAAAAATCGCAACAATCTGATCTCCTCTTAGTGACGGGATCCTTGTACTTTTTGGCTCAAGTGAGAGCCTTTCTAATCGAAGAAATCAGTAGGAGATGAAATGGATACAAAGAAAATTCAAGAAGCCGTGAAGATGATTATCGATGCCGTCGGTGAAGATGGAAGCCGTGAGGGCTTGCAAGAAACACCAGAACGCATTGCCAAGATGTACCAAGAGATTTTTGCAGGTCTCAACCAAACTGCGGAAGTCCACCTATCAAAATCTTTTGAGATTGTGGATAACAATATGGTGGTGGAAAAGGATATCTTTTTCCACTCGATGTGTGAACACCATTTCTTGCCCTTCTATGGCAAGGTCCACATTGCCTATATCCCAAATGGGCGCGTAGCGGGCCTCTCTAAGCTAGCTCGGACTGTGGAAGTGTACGCCAAAAAGCCTCAAATCCAGGAGCGCTTGACAGTGGAAATCGCGGATGCCTTGATGGAGTATCTGGGAGCGCAGGGAGCCCTTGTCTGGGTGGAAGCAGAGCACATGTGCATGAACATGCGTGGGGTGCGCAAACCAGGGACAGCTACTGTAACGACAGCAGCGCGTGGCTTGTTCGAGACAGATAAAGACTTGAAAAACGAAGCCTATAAACTGATGGGACACTAATCCCTAGATAAACTGAGGTGACGATGGTGGATCAATTACGGATCAAAGATTTGGAAATTTATGCTTATCATGGTGTGTTTTCCGCTGAAAAGGAATTGGGGCAGCGCTTTGTCTTGGATGTCTGTGTCGATTATGAGATGACAAAGTCTGCTCGGACGGGCGATTTGACGGCTTCAATCCATTATGGAATCTTAGCAGAGCAACTGACAGACTGGGTTCAAGCTGAGAAAATCGATTTGATTGAGACAGTGGCTTTTCAGCTTGTGGAGAAGATTTTTGCGACCTATGACTTTGTCAAAAAGGTTCGACTGGAGTTGAAAAAACCTTGGGCTCCAGTTCCTCTGCCTTTGGATACCTGCTCGGTCACGATTGAACGAGAAAAAAGACGGGCCTTTATTGGTCTGGGAACCAATATGGGCGATAAGGTACAACAGTTGGAGACGGCTGTATCTAGACTAGAAGAAAAGGGGCTTACGATTCTCCAAACCTCTTCTCAGATTGAGACAGCACCTTGGGGAGGGGTCGAGCAGGATAGCTTCCTCAACCAAGTCGTAGAGGTCGAAACTTGGTTTACGCCCCAAGACTTGATTGAGACCTTGCTAGGAATCGAACTAGAAATGGGTCGGGTCCGTGAGATCAAATGGGGACCACGGGTCATCGATTTGGATCTCCTTTATATGGAGGATTTGATCCTCTATAGTCCAGATTTGATTCTCCCTCATCCGTATGTGGCAGAACGGGCATTTGTCCTAGAATCCTTAAATGAAATTGCTCCTTACTTTGTGGATCCTGTCCAAAGAAAACAGATCCGACAATTGTGGGAGGATGTAAAGGAAACAAAAGGTAAACAAACTGTTTCTTAACATATAACAGCCTAAGTGATGCTGAAAAATACAAATGATCCATACTGTTAGGTTCATTCAAACATACAAACATACACAGAAACTTTCCGCTGTGAGAAAAGTGCTTGAAACACTAAAGTTTCAAGCACTCGGGAGTTTTGAAACTTTAGGTTCAAAACTAAGTCATGGAACTTCATAGAAGTTCGCTGACGTCCGTACTCACTTAAGGAAAGTTTCTAAGATGACTTTGTATTCATTCTAAGGTAGTTGATCCAATGGTCAACTACTTTTTTTACCTTGACAGGTTAATTGAGCAGGAGTATACTATGCATAAATAGATTAGGAGCAGGAGGGCGTCATGAAATCTTATCTTGTAAAATGGTTGATCGCGATTATCTTGGCTGTTTTTTTCCTTTGGTTGAGTTTGGAAACGGACTTACTGCCAAAAGAAGTGTATCCCCTTCTCCTTGTCCCGATACTGATTGTGGGCCTCTATCTTTTTAAGGAGAGGTAACTCTCCATCCAATTAAACTATGAAAAATCCCCTGGGTGCCAACTGGTTCAGGCACTCAGGGGATTTTTTGTATATGGAGCTAGGACCAACGGTCTAGCCTTGCTTTTCTTTATTTGCGGTACAAGCGATCGTATTGGTAAACTGGATCCATGGTCACATGAATGCCCAGTTTGCGAAGAACGTTCTTATCTTCGTCTGTCAACATGACTGTTGAATGGGCTTCGCTCCCTTTCAATCGACCCAATTCTTGCATGGCAAGATTTGCCTCTGGATGGTTCATGGCGGTAATGGCGAGGGCGATGAGGATTTCATTTGAGTGGAGGCGAGGGTTGCGACTGCCCAAGTGGTTGATCTTCAAGCCTTGGATTGGTTTCACATATTCTGGCTCAATCAACTTGGTTTCTTTATCAATATGGGCCAATTTCTTGATGGCGTTGATGAGAACAGCTGCCGTTGGACCAAATAAGTCAGAAGTCTTACCTGTCACGGTTTCTCCGTTCGGCAATTCCAGTGCCAAGGCAGGTTCACCGGTTTCTTCCTCTTTTTGACGGGCAAGGACGGTGACTTGGCGGTCTTTTGGTGAAATGCCTAAGTCATTCATCAAGAGTTCAATTTTCTTAATAGCTCCGTTTCCGACACGCTCTGCCTTCACATCTAGAATGGTTTGGTAGTAACGGCGGATAATTTCTTGCTTAGAGGCTTCAATCGCTGCGTCATTGTCCACGATGGCAAAGCCGACCATGTTCACACCCATATCTGTTGGGGAAGCGTAAGGAGATTCTCCAAGGATGCGTTCCAACATCCGCTTCAAGACAGGGAAGATTTCGATATCCCGGTTGTAGTTGACCGTTGTTTCGCCATAGGTTTGGAGGTGGAATGGGTCAATCATATTGACATCGTCAAGGTCTGCAGTAGCAGCTTCATAGGCCAAATTCACTGGGTGATGCAAAGGCAGGTTCCAAACTGGGAAGGTTTCAAATTTAGCATAACCAGATTTGATGCCATTTAATTGGTCATGGTACATGTTGGACATACAAGTCGCTAATTTACCAGAACCAGGACCAGGAGCTGTCACGACAACGAGATTACGGCTAGTCTGAATGTAGTCGTTTTTCCCCATTCCCTCAGGAGAGATGATGTGATCCATATCCGTTGGGTAGCCCTTGATTGGGTAGTGGAGATAAGAGGCGATGCCATTTTTTTCCAACTGCTTGCGGAAAAGGTCTGCAGCTGGTTGACCAGCATACTGAGTGATGACGACAGAGCCAACATAGATGCCCAATTCGTTGAATTTATCGATCAAGCGGAAGACCTCTTGGTCGTAAGAAATTCCTAGGTCACCACGCGCTTTTGAATGCTCAATGTTATTGGCATTAATAGCAATCACAATCTCTACTTGGTCACGAAGTTCTTGGAGAAGCTTAATTTTGTTATCTGGTTCATAACCAGGAAGGACACGAGCTGCGTGGAAATCTTCCAACATTTTTCCTCCAAACTCTAGGTAGAGTTTACCATCAAATTGGTTGATGCGCTCGAGGATGTGATCGCGCTGCAAATTCAAATACTTTTCGGAACTAAAAGCTTGTTTCTTCATTTAAACCTCCAATAAAGAAGCGAGGGTGATCTTTAGCGGTGCTCCGCCTTTCACATAGGGAAAGGGGAGTGCAAAAGAACACCCGTTGCAATATTCATTCAGTATTATATCAAAAAAACCCCAAAATGGGGGTTTAAAACAATTATTTTGGAAAAATATTAATAATTCTTAATTAAATCAACGGTTGAACGATCCAATTTTTTGACCAAGGCTTGAAGGAAGGCTTGGGCTTGAAGGAAGTCATCCATAGCGTAGAGGGTCTGGTGGGAGTGGATGTAGCGTGCGCAGACTCCGATGGTAGTAGATGGCACACCACCACTTCGTAAGTGGGCTACTCCAGCATCCGTTCCGCCTTTTCCACAGTAGTATTGGTACTTGATGCCGGCTTCTTCAGCGGTGGTGAGGAGGAAGTCCTTCATATTTGGCAACATGAGATGACCTGGGTCAAAGAAACGAAGGAGGGTTCCTTCTCCGATAGCTCCTTGGCCTCCGTAGACATCTGCCGCCGGAGAGCAGTCCACAGCCAGGAAGATTTCTGGATCAAACTTGGTCACAGAAGTCCCAGCACCGCGCAGTCCGACTTCTTCTTGGACAGTTGCTCCGACATAGAGTTCGTTTGCTAGGGCTTGTCCAGAGAGGGCTTGTGCCAATTCGCTGACCATCAAGACCCCATAACGGTTATCCCAAGCTTTGGAGATGATGTTTTTCTGATTGGCTGTTAAGATTGCAGTGCTTTCAGGGACCAAGGTGTCGCCTGGACGGATTCCAAAGCTCTCGGCTTCTTCTTTGTTGGCAAAGCCACCATCAAAGACAATATCCCCGATTGCTGGAAGGGCAGGACCGTTTGCGCCACGTGTCAAATGCGGAGGAACAGATCCAGAAATGACAGGGTAGGAATGGCCATCGCGTGTCAAAAGGGTGAAACGTTGGCTGCTGACCACCATAGGGTTCCAACCACCGATTTCCACCACGCGGAAGGTGCCGTCTGTCTTGATCTCACTGATCATAAAGCCAACTTCATCCATATGGCCTGCGACCATGATGCGAGGAGCATCAGCCGCTTCTGAGTGGCGTACCCCAAAAATGCTTCCCAAGCCGTCTGTGACCACTTCATCCACATGTGGGGTGATCTGTTTGCGTAGATAATCGCGAACAGGCGCTTCGTGGCCAGAGATGGCAGGAAGTTCTGTTACTTCTTTGATTTTAGAAAATAAATCAGTCATAAGTTACCTTCTTTCTGATTGTTATTTTATCACTTTTTTAGTCGAGATGGTAGTGGCAGTTGACGGGAATGAAAGCAGATCGTCATGATGGGGAGAACTATTCTCCTTCGTTGTCCCAGCTTGTATTTTGTGTTACAATATGAGGTATGAAAGCTAAAAAAATCATTTTATCCAGCCTTGCAGCAGCTAGTGCAAGTGCTCTTGCCCTTGGGGCCTATAAAATTGCCAAAGATCAAAAACGTCTGCGGACGCAAGAAGAGTTAGTCGCAGAAGTCCGTGAGCAAATGGAGAATATGGGGAAGATTGCGACCCTTTATGTGGAGCTCTATGAATCAAGCGAAGAGCGTCTGGTAGGAGGGATCATTTTTGAAGATGAGCGCCACTATCGCTTTGTCTATGAAGAGGGCCTCCTTCACTATGAAGAGGAAAAACTATGATCATTCCACAGTCTTTAGAGGAGTTAGCTAGCTACGTCAAGCAAGAAGGAAAGAAGGTTTTCTTCTTTTCAGCGGATTGGTGTGGTGATTGTCGGTATATCCAGCCCTTTTTGCCAGAGATTGAAGCGGAAAACCCTGGATTTACCTTCATTTTGGTCGACAGAGACCAGTATCTAGACCTGGCTAAGCTTTGGGATATCTATGGTATTCCGAGTTTAGTGGTCCTAGACAAGGATCGGGAACTGGGTCGTTTCGTCAATCGTGATCGCAAAACCAAGGCTCAGATTTCAGAATTTTTAGCAGGATTGAAGTAGGAGAAAGAGAAAGAATGATTGTAACCTATAATAAAGAACAAGTCGGCGATGTCTTAATGCTTACCTTGAAAAACAGTGGGGATGCCAAGTTAGCAGTAGAGCGCAAAGGCAAAGTAGCTCGTGTCTACCGTGAAGACAAGCAAGAAACCGTAGCCTGGAATATTTTTGAGGCTTCGACTTTCTTTGCCCTTGAAGGCAAGGGGCAAATTTTCTTGAGTGATGAGCAGGTTGCACGCCTCAATCAAGAATTACAGGCTGAAGGATTTGCAGAGGTCTTGGTCAATGACAAGGAGCCTAAGTTTGTCGTGGGGCAAATCGTGGAAATGGTGGCTCATCCAGATAGTGACCACCTCAACATCTGCCAAGTGGCTGTTGGACCAGACAAGACAGTTCAAATCGTAGCAGGTGCACCAAATGCGCGTGAAGGTCTCAAAACGATTGTAGCCCTACCGGGTGCCATGATGCCAGATGGCAGCTTGATTTTCCCAGGAGCCCTTCGTGGAGAAAAGAGTTTTGGCATGATGTGTAGCCCACGCGAATTGCACTTGCCAAATGCTCCACAAAAACGTGGGATTATCGAATTGCAAGATACAGAAGAGGTGGGAACTCCGTTTGACCCTGCCCGTCACTGGCAAGGATAAGAGAGTGGGACAGAAATCGGTAATTCGTCAGCATTCGATTTCGTCGTCCCACCTCCGCACAGTTGAGTAGGGCTGTAAAAGCTGATGAAATCAGCGTAGTAGAGCCCACTCAACCACTGCGTCTTGCTCGATAATCCAAAGAAAATTGAGAGGCTAGGACTTTTGTCCCAGCTTCTTTTTTATTTTCTTTCTCCAAATGGCTAAAAAACTACGAATTATATAAGTAGGAGGAAGAAATATGTACAATAAAGTAATTTTAATCGGGCGCCTTGTGGCTGACCCAGAGCTTCATAAGACCAGTACGGACAAGTCCGTTGCGCGTGCGACCCTGGCTGTCAATCGTCGTTACAAGGATCAAAATGGCGAGCGGGAGGCGGACTTTATCACTCTCGTGGTCTGGGGGAAATTAGCAGAGACCCTTGTCTCCTATGCCAATAAAGGGAGCTTGCTCTCTGTGGATGGTGAGCTTCGAACCAGACGCTATGAGAAGAATGGGACGACCCAATATGTGACAGAAGTACTCTGTCAAGGCTTCCAGCTCTTAGAAAGTCGTGCTCAACGAGCGATGCGGGCTAATGGAGCAGGAGGAGATTTAGCGGATCTCATCCTGGAAGAGGAAGAGCTTCCCTTTTAACTGAAGAGAACGGTGCAGCTGGTCAGTTGTGTCGTTTTTTCTTTTTCGAAACTTCTCACGGAAGTTGCAGGGGTAAGTCATCATATGGATTTATGAGTAAAACGCATTCATTTCCTAAAGACCTTCAAGCTCTTGATAAAAAATGCTATAATACAAGGTATTAAATACGAACAAAAAATCTTTATATAGTAGAATGGTTCGTTTTTTTAAGAGGAGAAGAGATGGGGTTAGAAGAGGAAGCTGTTCAAAAGAAACACAATCGAGTGATGATCTATACGATATTTTGGAGCCTGGTTTTTGTGGTAGTGGTCATCTATTTGAATGCTAGCCAACTAAAACCGGTAAAAGGGCAGATGCGGATTGGTGTGACCTACATGACCATGAACAATGAATTCTACCAAACACTGAATGCAGAGATTGAACGAGTGGCTGACGAAAAAGGGGATTTGCTTCTAGTTCGTAATCCAGAATTGGACGAGGAAAAACAAAGTCAGCAAATAGATTATTTTCGTCAACAAAAGGTCAATGTGATTGTGATTAACCCCGTCAAAGGAGATAGCCCTAAAATCATTGCTTCCCTGAAGCGAGCTCGAGAGGCAGGGATTAAAATCATTGCAGTGGATAGTCAGCTCAGCCATTTCACGGTGGATGCCAGTGTGGTGTCGGATAATTACCAAGCCGGGGTCTTGGTCGCCCAGCGCCTGATGAAGCAGAAAAATGAGGCGAAGATCCTACTCTTAGAGCATAAAGGGACGGTATCGGCAGAGCAACGGATCCAAGGGTTCTTAGATACCATTCAGTCGGATCCTGCCTATCAGGTCGTTGGGAGAGAAGAGACCCGTGGCCAAACGGAACTGGCCTTACCAGCTGTTTCCCAGGTCATTCAGGATGGTCTGGCATTTGATACGGTCGTGGCCTTAAATGATCGGGCAGCTATCGGAGCCCTAGCGGCCATCAAGGAAAACCAATTAGCTCAGCCGATTTCTATCTATGGAATCGATGGCTCTCCGGATATGAAAGTTTTGCTCTCGACGACGGATGATATCGAAGGGACGGTTGCCCAATCTCCTCTTAAAATGGGGAGACAGGTGATGCAAGTGATTGAGTGCATGAGGACAGGAAAAACCTACAAGGAACAATATAAGATTCCAGTAGAGATGATTGATAAGGATAATGTTGACCGATACGATGTCAACGGGTGGCAGTAATGACCAAACTTCGTGGCATTCGTTATAGTTTGATTTTATTAAAAATCATTAATTTTATCGCCATCTTGTTTAGCAGTTCCCTCTACTTGCATGCGACCAATTACATCATTGCCAAGGGGCAAGGCTATCAATTATTGGAACAATTAAGAGAAATACCGAGTTCCCCAGCTCAGAACTTTTGGATTTCCATTCTCCTCTTTGGAGGGATTCTTCTCATTACCTTTTATCGGATGCGCCCAGGGACACAGGAGTGGTCAGTTTTTGACAAGTGGAATATTCTAGAAATTTTACTGATGTTAGGTGTCATGATCTCCCTCAGCTTCTCCTACAATGGGATCATCCTCTTGGTATTTGCCGATATCTTTTATGGCTCCAAAGAGTTTAGCAGTTCCAAGGACAGGCGCTACTGGTTTGCCTTTATCCTTCTGAGTTTCATTGTCCTCCTTGTGACCAACTATGACATCCTCTCTCTCGTCGTGCAGTTGCCGTCGCTAGATACCTATATCGCCTTCTATCCTTCATCGATTCGGATGCTCATCCTATTCGCTAAAAATGCGCTAGCTTCCTTAAATATGGTTGTCTTTATTATTTCTCTTCTCTTTTACATTTTATCGGTAGTAGCAGAGCACCATCGAATCGAAAAAGAGTTAGAAATGGTGTCGCAAGTCAATACGGAATTAAATAGCTACATGGCCCTTTCGGAAAAGATTGCGGAGGACCGGGAGCGCAAGCGGATCGCACGGGAGATTCACGATACTCTGGGTCATGCCTTGACGGGCATTTCTGCAGGGATTGATGCGGTTGGGGTTCTGATTGATATTGATCCTGGTCGCGCCAAGACCCAGTTGCAATCGGTCTCTACGGTGGTACGAGATGGAATCAAGGACGTCCGGGGCTCTTTGAACAAGCTACGGCCAGGTGCCCTGGAGGATCATACCTTGAGGGATGCAGTTTTGAAATTGGTTCACGAATACCAAGCCATTTCCCACCTACAAGTCGATCTGACCTATGACTGGGATGAGGTGGATCTAGATGTCATGGTGGAGGATACTGTCTTTCGCGTGATTCAGGAGTCCATGACCAATTCTGTCCGCCACGGTCATGCCAGCCACATGCAGATTTCCTTTTTGGTGGAAGATGCCTATGTCATGATTCTCCAAGATAATGGGGTCGGCTTTGACCAACTGCAGGTCGGCTACGGCTTGAAGCAAATGCGAGAGCGGGTCTCTATCTTGGGAGGAAGGATCGAATTTGCCAATCGAAATGGCTTTTATACACGAATTGAATTGCCCAAAGAAAAAGGAGGAAATCTCTTATGATTAAAGTAATGATTGCGGATGACCAAGCGCTGATTCGCGAGTCGCTCCAAATTATTTTATCTGCTCATCAAGATATTCAGGTGACTTCTGCGGTAGCAGATGGCCACGAGGTGCTAGAGCGAATCCCCCAAGATCGACCAGATGTCGTACTGATGGATATTCGTATGCCCAAGATGGATGGCGTGATGGCGACAAAAGAAGTCAAGGAACGCTTCCCAGAGGTGAAAATCATCATTCTAACCACCTTCGACGATGATGATTTCATCTTTCGGGCTCTGAAATATGGAGCCTCAGGGTATTTGCTCAAAGGAGCTTCCACAGAGGAGCTCTACCAAGCCATCCAAATTGTCTACCATGGGGGAGCCATGATTAACCCCAATATTGCCAGCAAGGTTTTTCAGATTTTTTCTCAGATGGCTCAGAGCAATTACACAATCTCCGTTTCTGAAGAATATGTGAGCGACTTATCCCTGACCGAATGGCGGATCATCCAGCAGGTTGGTTTTGGGGAGTCTAATAAGGAAATCGCAGCCAAATTGTTCCTATCTGAGGGAACGATTCGGAATTACCTATCAACCATTTTGTCTAAGTTGAACTTGCGGGATCGGACCCAGTTGGCTATTTGGTCTGTTCAAAAAGGTGTGACCACTAAGGACTTTGGAACAGAAAGTGATAGCCGATGAAGAAAAAACGTAAGATTCGAGGCTCCAGATTGTTTCTAGGCTTGCTTTTGCTTTTTCTACTTGCTGGAGGGATTTGGTGGCAGCGTCAGCCTAAGCTTGTCCGCTTGGGGGTCTACGCTGGATCTAGCTGGGATGTGCCCACCCAAACGGAAGAAAAAGTCTTGGACCAAGCGATTGCTCGTTTCGAAAAAACGCATCCAGGGGTAAAGATTGTCTACGAAAGCGGGATTCCGAAGAATCAGTATGCGAGCTGGTTAGCCAATCAGATCCTCCATGGACAGGAGCCAGATCTATATATGGTATCCAGTACTGAGCTCCCGGTGTTAGCTGCGCGTGGGGCGGTAGAAGATTTGACCCCCTTGATGGACAAACAGGTCGATCCTTCTCATTTTTATCCAGTTGCCCTAGAAGCAGGTAAATACAAGAACCGTCAGTATGCCCTCCCATTTGAGAGCAATCCTGTTTTGATGTGTGTCAATAAAGATTTATTGGAAAAGGAAGGGATTGCTATTCCGAAAGAGGGGTGGACTTTGGAGGAATTTTATACGATTTGTCAAAAAGTGACGCGGGATACAGATGGAGATGGTGAGCTAGATCAGTTTGGAAGTACAGATTATACCTGGAGGGAGGCCTTGGCAGCTCATGGTGGCCAGCTTTTCCGTCAGGATAACATTAATCTGACGAGTAAAGAAATGAAGCGCTCGCTCTATTTTGTCGAAAAACTCGAAGCCCTTCATGGGAATTTCAATGTTACTTCTAAGGATTTTGATGAAGGCAAGGTCGCTTTTTATCCGATGACCTTGGCCCAGTACCGAACTTATAAACCTTATCCCTATCATGTTGCCAAATATTCAAATTTCACTTGGACCTGTATCCCTATGCCCGGGGCTTCTGGATCAACTCCGTCAACCTTAGTGGATACGTCCTTGTTTGCTCTGTCTTCTCGGGCCAGTGCTAGCAAGGAGGCCAAGGAATTCATGGAATTTTTGACCCAGGACCAGCAGGTCCAGCAGGACCTCTTCCGGCAGTCGCAGGGGACCTCTGTCCTCCCTTCGGTGGTCAATAGTTCGGAAAGTCGGGACCTTCTTAAAGCGGATGATTTCGGGGTTGATTCCTTGACGAATCGGACCCTGGACCAGATTATGAAAAAGGCTGTCCTAAGTACTCCTGGCAACCTGCCAACTGATATCTGGGATCGGTTGGATTATTTGATCCATAATGCTCTAAAAGCAAAGGATATTGATAATCAATTGCCTCAAATTCAAAAGATTATTGAGGAAATGCTTCGGGAGAAGTTTCGTTAAGAGCAACTAGGCATCTGTCAAGTGACAGATGTCATTTTTTTATTGACAGATGTCAACTTTTCTTTGTGACAAATGACAATAGTAAAACGCTTTCAAAAGCAATACAATAAGGTCATCATAAAGGAGGCGAAAGGATGAAGTATCTGGTATTGGTCAGTCATGGTGGACTGGCAGAAGGTCTGAAAAGTTCACTAGCTATGTTTGCTGGGGATAAGATCGATCAAGTGATTGCGGTCGGATTGAAAGAAGGCAAATCGGTAGATGATTTTGCGCATGATTTTCGTCAGGCGCTTTCCCCTTTGACAGATGAGGATTCTGTCTTAGTTCTAGCGGACATTGTAGGTGGCAGTCCTTTGACAACAGCGGCAATGGTGCTAGAGGAGCAAGGAAAGCTGGGTTCAGCCTTGATCTTAGGTGGAATGAACTTGACCATGGCTCTGACAGCTGTTGTGATGAAGGACATGATGGAGGGGGCTGATCTAGCCCAGGTGATTTTATCCGAAGCTTCCACTGCCTTGCAAGAATTTGCCCTTGCCCCGGTAGAGGGTGACGATGAAGAAGATGATGATATTTAACTAAGGGAGGTTAGAAAATGGTAGTATCATTTGTACGAATTGACGACCGTATGATCCACGGTCAAACAGTAACTCGATGGGCTAAAGAAAAGCCTTGTGATGGCTTGATCGCTGTCAACGACGCGGCGGCTTCTAATAAGGTCTTGATCCAAGCCTATAAAGGGGCTTCGGATAAGAAAACCTTTGTTTGGACCAAGGAAGCTTTCAAAGAAAAATCTGCAAAAGTAACGGAATCAGAAACTCGCTATTTCTTGATTACTAAGAACCCCATCGATATGAAAGAAATTTTGGTAGACCAAGGGTTTGTCCCAGGCGATGTCAAAGAAATCATTGTCGGTCCTGCAAATGACCGTCCGGGTGCTGTGAAATTGGGGAACAACCAATCCATCACCCAGGAAGAAGCAGAAGCCATCGAAGCCATTCAGGCTGCCGGCTACAAGGTGAAATTCCAGTTGCTACCAGATGTATCCATCGGTTACTGGGATGATTTCAAATCAAAATTCGGATTCTAGGGAGGGGAGTATCCTAGCTCTTCGTCACTAAACTATACTTACAAACAAAAGGAGCGTTTGTTATGACAATTTCATGGATTCAAGCAATCTTGCTTGGTATTTTCGCCAGCTTGTCTTCAATGCCTGGTATGGGTGGTTCCAGTATCGGGAACTATACACTTGGTCGTCCTCTGGTCGGTGGATTGATCTCAGGGTTAATCCTTGGAGATGTGACAACCGGTATCATGGTCGGGGTAGCCCTTCAGGTCGTATATATCGCCTTGGTTACTCCTGGTGGAACTGTATCTGCCGATGTACGGGCTATTTCTTATATCGGAATTCCTCTTTCCATCTTATTTGTTCATGCCAACAATATTACTGGTGAGGCAGCAATTGCAGCGGCAGCAGCCCCAATCGGTGCAGCCGTTGGGACTATCGGTACCGTTCTTTTCTACGGTACTGCAACCATGAACTTGCTTTGGCAACACATCGGTTGGAAAGCCGTTGAAGAAGGAAACTTCAAAAAACTCTACGCAGTGGACTGGGTTTACCCATGGATTTCTCACTTCCTCTTCTCCTTCCTTCCAACTATGATTATCACCAAATACGGTGAAAACATGGTGGATTTGATGAAACAATACCTTCCAATGGATGGTTACTGGATGAAAGCCCTCTTTACAGTCGGTGCCCTTCTTCCATGTGTCGGTATTGCCATCCTCTTGAAGCAAATCGTTACAGAAGTGAGAGACTTCATTCCATTCTTTGTTGGATTTACCTTGGCAAAATCTCTTGGCTTGAACTTGGTAGCGAGTGCGGTAGTTTCATTGATCTTTGCAGTGATCTACTATGAACTTGAAGTGATTAAAACAATGAAAGTCGTCCCTGCTGGAGCAAATGACTTTGACGATGATGAGGAGGATATCTAAGATGGCTGATAAAAAGAAAATTTCAAAGAAAACGCTAACCAAAGCATTCCATCATTGGTATTATGGTCACTTGACTTGTTTCTCTCAAGAACATATGCAAACCTTTGGGTATTTGACTTCGATGCTTCCAATCGTGGAAGAAATGTATGATTCCAAAGAAGAACAAAAAGAAGCTATGCAAACCTATACAGCCTTCTTCAACACGGAACCACAATTGGGATCATTGGTTGTAGGGATCACAGCTGGTTTGGAAGAAGCGCGTGCCAATGGAGAAGCAGTAGATGGCGAAACCATCAACGGGATGCGTGCTGGTTTGATGGGCCCAATCGCTGGGATTGGGGACTCCTTGGTTGTTGGGACCTTAATCCCTGTACTTCTCGGGATTGCCCTTGGGCTTTCTAAAGGCGGAAACATTGCAGGAGCTCTATTCTATATCGTCGTTTGGAACCTCTTGGTCTACTTAGGCATGCGTTTCGCCTTCTTCAAAGGGTATCACTTAGGGGACAAGGCTGTTGAATTCCTTGTAGGACCAAAAGGACAAGCCCTTCGTAAAGCGATTAGTGTGGTCGGTGGTATGGTCATCGGTGCCGTAGCAGCGACTTGGGTCTCTGTTACAACAGCCCTCGAATTCAAAAATGCTGACGGAGAAGCCTTCCTTAAAATCCAAGAAAAGATTGATGGTGTTTATCCAGGTCTCTTAACTGCTGTCTTTATCACTCTTTGCTGGTGGTTAATGGCGAAGAAGAAAGTCTCACCAAACAAGGTCATGCTTCTCTTAGTCATCATCGCCTTAGCTGGGGTAGCTCTTGGAATCTTTGATCCAGGTCTCAAATACTAAGAGAAAACTGGAAACAGTTTATTGCAACCGGAGCATTGAGAATGAAGTACGTGACCTCCTTTACGAATACTTCATTCTCAATTTTTATTGAAGGAGGCATCTATGCACACCAGACAAGAATTAATAAAGGGGTATGAGACGGAAATTCGCTACCAACGCCATATGTTGGAAAACTTGGGTCGCTGGTTTAGTGTGCTCTTTCTCATGGCCAGTATTGGTGGACTGCTGATTTATTTCTTTCACAAAACTTCTCTACTATTTTTGATCTTAGGTAGCTTGATAGCCCTATTTGGGCTAGTAGGGATGTTGCTAGTGGGCTATGGGATGTATCGTGGTCGAGCCAACTTGCAAAAAGTCATCCAAGCTTACCAACAAAAGTTGAATTTGGTTGGCTAAAAATCGAAAGCACTTCGAAGAGATTGAGGTGTTTTTTTCTTGACTATTTTTGACCAAGTGATACAATAGAAACATGAGTTAGCACTCGATATAAAAGAGTGCTAAAATACAGGAATGGAGGAACGATATGTTAAAACCATTAGGAGACCGCGTGGTCTTGAAAGTAGAAGAAAAAGAACAAACAGTCGGTGGCTTTGTCATCGCAAAAGCAAGTCAAGCTGAAACCAAAACTGCAGAAGTCATCGCTGTAGGTGAGGGGGTTCGGACCCTCAGTGGTGAGTTGGTAGCACCAAGCGTCAAAGTCGGTGATACTGTCTTGGTGGAAAATCATGCAGGCGTTGAAGTGAAAGACGGCGATGAGAAGTACACGATTGTTGGGACTGCGAGTATTCTTGCCATTGTTGAAGCCTAAAGAATCAGAAAGGAGAAAGATGTATGTCAAAAGAAATTAAATTTTCATCAGATGCTCGTGCAGCCATGGTCCGTGGGGTTGATATCCTAGCAGATACCGTTAAGGTGACCTTGGGACCAAAAGGCCGCAATGTGGTGCTTGAAAAATCATTTGGGTCACCATTGATCACCAATGATGGGGTGACCATCGCAAAAGAAATCGAATTGGAAGACCATTTCGAAAATATGGGTGCCAAATTGGTATCAGAAGTGGCGTCTAAAACTAATGATATCGCTGGTGATGGGACAACGACTGCGACTGTCTTGACCCAAGCTATCGTCCGTGAGGGGATCAAGAACGTTACAGCAGGAGCGAATCCAATCGGTATCCGTCGTGGGATTGAAGCAGCGGTTGCGACTGCTGTTGAAGCCTTGAAAAATAACGCCATTCCAGTTGCCAATAAAGAAGCCATCGCCCAGGTTGCGGCTGTTTCTTCTCGCTCTGAAAAAGTCGGTGAGTACATCTCAGAAGCCATGGAAAAAGTGGGCAATGACGGGGTGATCACGATTGAAGAGTCTCGTGGAATGGAAACAGAGTTGGAAGTCGTGGAAGGAATGCAGTTTGACCGTGGTTACCTCTCTCAATACATGGTCACTGATAATGAAAAAATGGTGGCAGACCTTGAAAATCCTTATATCTTGATCACCGATAAGAAGGTGTCAAATATCCAGGAAATCCTTCCATTGCTTGAAAATATCCTGCAAAGCAATCGTCCGCTCTTGATTATTGCGGATGATGTGGATGGAGAAGCCCTCCCAACTCTTGTCTTGAACAAGATTCGTGGAACTTTCAATGTCGTAGCTGTTAAGGCTCCAGGATTTGGGGATCGCCGTAAAGCCATGTTAGAAGACATCGCGATCTTGACAGGCGGTACTGTTATCACAGAAGATCTCGGTCTTGAGTTGAAAGATGCGACCATTGAGGCGCTCGGTCAAGCAAGTAAAGTGACAGTGGACAAAGATAGCACAGTCATCGTAGAAGGCGCTGGAAACCCTGAAACTATTGCCAACCGTGTAGCCGTGATTAAATCACAAATTGAAACCACAACTTCAGAATTTGACCGTGAAAAATTGCAAGAACGTTTGGCCAAATTGTCTGGTGGTGTTGCAGTCATCAAGGTCGGAGCGGCAACTGAAACGGAATTGAAAGAAATGAAACTCCGTATCGAAGACGCCCTCAATGCAACACGCGCAGCGGTTGAAGAAGGAATTGTTGCAGGTGGTGGTACGGCCCTTGCTAACGTTATTTCTGCAGTTGCAACCCTTGAATTGGAAGGGGATGAAGCAACAGGACGCAATATCGTGCTTCGTGCCTTGGAAGAACCTGTACGCCAAATCGCCCACAATGCAGGATATGAAGGGTCAATTGTTATCGATCGCTTGAAACATGCAGAAGTCGGAACAGGCTTCAATGCTGCAACAGGTGAATGGGTCAACATGATTGAAGCAGGAATTATCGACCCAGTGAAGGTGAGCCGTTCAGCCCTTCAAAATGCGGCTTCTGTAGCGAGTCTGATCTTGACGACCGAAGCAGTGGTAGCCAACAAACCAGAACCAGCTCCAGCAGCGCCAGCTATGGATCCGAGCATGATGGGTGGGATGATGTAACACACTTAGTCTAATGGATGCTGAAGCACCTCATTAGACTACGGCAAGCACTATGGTGCCTTGCCGAAGTGTCTTACTAAGAAAACAAAGAAGGCATTATCGGCCTTCTTTATTTTCTGTCGTAATCTGTGTGCTTGATTGAGGCTTTGCCTCTAATCATTTGACGCCAACCGCTATCAGGCGGTTTGGCTAAACGTCTTACTAGCTCAAAGGGAGGAAAGTATCGTTCCTCCCTTTTTCGCGTCGTAACCTATGTAACTGAAAGCACTATGGTGCCTTGCCGAAGTGTCTTACTAAGAAAACAAAGAAGGCATTATCGGCCTTCTTTATTTTCTGTCGTAATTTGTGTGCTTGATTGAGGCTTCGCCTCTAATCATTTGACGCCAACCACTATTGGGTGGCTTGGTTAAACGTCTTACTAGCTAAAAGGGGTTAGTAGAACCTTTTCAATTTTCGACTAATCATAGGACAAACGGGTTGCTTTAATCTCTTCTTTATGAAGAGAGGATACATATTTATATATATTGTAATAGTTTGTGAAATAAATTTAGCTGGAACCTGTTTTTTCTACAGATCGGTTTCCTTTCTTGACGAAACTAGGATTAATCCGAGGAGGATCAGAGCAGTCATTTGAGGTGCGGGTTTTTGTTTACATATAGTGAAATCACGGAGATGATACCCTTTGAAGCAGGTAGATAGATAGTAGATATTTTGAAGTAACCTGCCTGTTCGATATTTGGAATGAAATTGCAATACAAAATCCTTTATTTTGTAACAAAGATACGTTAAACTATAGGAAGTAGATAATTGTTCTACAATAGAGCAAGGGGGGAATACTTCCCACATACATGTCTAAAGACAAAAACTTGATCGAACAAATTAAAACTTTTTGATTCTTAATTTTTATCGACCTTTTTCATATTAAACTTTTTCATCCACCCCTTGCTAAGGCTCTTCCAGATTTTTCTGGGAGAGTTTTTTTCTATTTCATAAACATTTCACATTTCTCCTCTATAATGAAAGCAACAAATGATGAAAGCGCCCATATTGCATTGCTGTGGGCTTTGAAATGGAGGGTGAGCTCATGCTCTTACAACAGGCAATCGCCTATATTTCTCGAAAAAGAACGAGGAATCTGGTCCTCTTTCTGATTCTCCTCTTGATCCTCTCTTGCTTGTATTTCTGTTTTTCACTGATGCAAGTGGGAGGAAGACTGGAGGACCATATCAAGCAGTCGGCTGGGACCAGTTTTGCCCTGACCAGTAAGCAGGGGGATAGTCCCTTTGCGCTGAGGGAGGCTGAAAAGGTGCAGCGACTAGCTGGGGTAGGAGCCATGGTTCCTCAATATGAAAGTCCGGTTCGTATTCTTGGGAAAGAAGCGGTGACTGGGCAGCAGTCGGTGGAACGGGATGATCTGGGTCAGGAAGCCAAGCAAGCGCTAGGCGCTGTCTTTACCCAGAAGACAGACCAGCACCTGGATTTCCGCAGTGGTAGTTTCCAACTGGTGCAAGGCAAGCACTTATCCGACAAGGCTCGCGGCCAGATTTTGATCCACCAAGAGTTGGCTAAGAAGAACAAGCTAAAGGTCGGAGATTCCTTGACCTTATCCAGCTTTCAGATGGGAGAGACTCCTGCCAAAGAGCAAACCTTTGAAATCGTAGGGATTTTTTCAGGTAAGAAACAGGAAAAATTTACAGGAATGACCTCTGATCTGAGTGAGAATCAAGTCTACCTCCCTTATGAGGATGCGACTAAGCTTCTTGGTCTCAGTCAGCAAGAAGTGACCCAGGTCACCTTTGGAGTCAAAGATCCTGAGAAAATCGATGCCCTCTTGAAGCAAGTTAAAAGCTTGGATCTGGATTGGCAATCGCTACGCGTGGTCGAAGATCGCAAGGCCTTTGACCAGATGAAGGAATCCTCTCAGACCTTAGAAGGCCTGGTACGGATCATGATGATCGTCCTCCTGGTGACAGGAGCCGGTGCCCTATCGCTCTTACTCAGTCTCTGGACACGGGAGCGGATCCATGAAATCGGGGTGCTCTTATCCATTGGGAAGAGCAAGGGCCGGATCTTTAGACAGTTCCTCTTGGAGGTGGTGCTGGTATCCTTACTAGCGGTGATCCCAGCCTTTCTCATCGGACGGATGGTCAGCCATCGTTTCTTAGAGCAGTTTGTCGGAGAGACTGGTCAACAGCAGACCCTAGACTTGCTCAACCAAATCCCTCAAGGCCTTTCCTTAGGAATCGCCTATGCTAGCCTCTTGTGCTTGATCCTTCTGTCGCTCGGTGTAACTACCAGCATGATCTGGCGCAAGACCCCAAAAGAAATATTAACAAAAATGAGTTAAGGAGAAATGACACATATGTTAGAACTCAAGAATGTAGCCTATAGTTACCAAAGCTATAGTGAAGATATCCTCTCAAATGTGAACTATCAGTTCGAAAATGGGACATTTTACAGTATTATCGGTCAGTCAGGAACTGGGAAATCTACCCTCCTCTCTCTCTTGGCTGGTCTAGACAATCCCAAGAAGGGGCAGGTTCTCTTTGATGGGGAGGACATTCAGACCAAAGGGTCTAGCTACCACCGCAAGCACCATGTCTCCCTAGTCTTTCAGAATTACAATTTGATTGATTATTTGACACCACTTGAAAATGTCCGCCTGGTCAACAAACAAGCTGGGAAAGAGATTCTCTTGGAATTGGGATTGGACGAAACGCAAATCAAACGCAATGTCCTTCAATTGTCTGGAGGGCAACAGCAACGGGTGGCCATTGCGCGTGCACTTGTTTCAGAAGCACCTGTCATCTTGGCTGATGAGCCGACGGGAAACCTAGACGAACAGACAGCAGGTGACATTATTGCCATTTTGAAGAAGTTGGCCAAGGAGCGCCAAAAATGTGTCATCGTCGTCACCCACAGCAAGGAAGTAGCAGAGGCCTCCGATGTGGTCTTGGAATTGAGTCGTCGTAGCCTCGTTGAGAAGAGCAAGTAAGGAGGGAATGTTATGTTGCGCAATGCTTTTGCTTATATCACCCGTAAATGGCCCAAGTCTCTCTTGCTCTTTGCCATCATTCTCCTCATGGGGACCTTGAGCTTGATCGGACTCTCTATGAAGGGAGCGACCCAAAAAGCTTCATCGGAAAGCCTGGGATCCATCACCAATAGCTTCTCCATGCAGATCAACCGCCGGACCAATCCGGGAACCCCTCGGGGAGCGGGGAATCTCAGAGGAGAAGATATCGAAAAAATCAGCCAGGTAGAGGGGATCACTTCCTCCATCAAGCGGATCAATGCCATCGCAGATATCCTAGACCACGAGATCATTGAGACCGAAGAAACCCTGCAAAATCAATCTCCAGAGCGGGCTAAGCACTTCAAGAATACCTTGATGGTGACAGGGGTCAATGACTCTTCAAAAGAAGATAAGTTTGTCTCTGGTGCCTACAAGCTGGTCCAAGGGGAGCACCTGACTGATAAAGACAAAAACCAAATCCTCATGCACGAAGATTTGGCGAAAAAGAATGGCCTCAAGGTGGGCGATAAGGTACGTCTCAAGTCCAATCTCTATGATGCCGACAATGAAAAAGGGGCTAATGAAACCGTCGAAGTGACCATTAAAGGCTTGTTCTCAGGGAAAAACCAAGCTCCTCTAACTTACGCCCAAGAATTGTATGAAGATACACTCATTTCTGACTTGGATACAGCTGCCAAACTCTATGGCAATACTGTCCAAACAGCTACCTATGAGGATGCGACCTTCTTTGCAAAAGGGGATCAGGATCTGGATAAATTGATCGAAAAAATCAAAGCCTTGGATATCCCATGGAATTACTATGATTTGGTTAAGAGCTCTTCCAACTACCCAGCCTTGCAAAAATCTATCAGCAGTATGTTCCAAGTGGCGAACTACTTGTTTATCGGCAGCCTCATCTTTGCTAGTTTGCTCTTGACTCTTCTCCTTGTCTTGTGGCTCAATGCCCGTCGTAGAGAAGTGGGTATCTTGCTGGCTCTTGGACTTTCTAAGGTACAGATTGCGGGACAATTCGTGGCAGAATTGGTCATGATTTCCATTCCAGCCTTCCTCCTCTCCTATGGAGTCGCAGGTCTTCTTGCCAAAGCAGTGGGAGATACGGTGCTCAAAAACGTAACCAGTGGCATTGCCAAACAAATGGCTCAAGAATCCTCTGCAGCCAACCTTGGTGGAGGAGCTGAGGCGGAAAGCTTCAGTAAGACCCTGACAGATATCCATATGGATATCCAACCGAGCCAATTGTTGGTAATTGTTTTGGTCGGTGGGCTTCTCTTGATTCTCGTATCCATCCTTTCTTCACAATGGCTCTTGCATAAGAAACCGAAGGAACTCTTGGTGGATGTCGAATAAGAGATTGTTTCCTAAAATAGAAATAGGGTATAATAGGAGGTAGAAGTTTCTTAGATAAAAAGGAAAGTGTATGAAGATACTAATCGTAGAAGATGAAGTCCTGATTCGGGAAGGGATGAGCGACTATCTCATGGAATGTGGCTATGAGGTCTTTGAAGCAGGCGATGGGCAGGAGGCCCTGAACCTCTTTCACAGAGAAGCGCCGGATCTAGTCTTGCTGGACATCCAGCTTCCTATTCTCAATGGCTTGGAAGTGCTCAAGACCATTCGCAAGACCAGCTCAGTCCCTGTCCTCATGCTAACGGCCTTCCATGACGAGGACTATAAGTTGACAGCCTTTGGAGAGTTGGCAGATGGCTACCTGGAAAAACCCTTCTCCTTGTCCCTTTTGAAGGTCCGTATCGAAGCTATTTTTAAAAAGCTTCAACCTTCCCGGGTCTTCACCTATGGAGAGGCACGGGTGGATTTTGAGAGCTACACAGCCAGCCTAGCAGGCCAAGCCATTTCCATGAATGCCAAGGAGTTGGAAATCTTGGAATACTTGCTCCAGCATGAGGGCAAGGCCAGGACCCGCTCTCAGATCCTCGATGCTGTCTGGAAGGAGACGGAGGAGATTCCTTTTGACCGGGTGATCGATGTCTATATCAAGGAACTACGAAAAAAACTAGAGCTGGACTGTATCGTAACGGTACGCAATGTCGGCTATAAATTGGAGAGACCATGACCAAACGGAGTATCTTTGCAAAGATTTTTCTGATTACCTTTGCCCTTTTCAGTGGCTTAGTCATCCTTCTACATGCTTCGGTTTACTTTATTTTTCCATCGACCTATATCGAGTCCCAGCGTCAGGCGATTTTGAAGAAATCGCAAGCTCTGGCTAAGAGTTTCCAGGGCCAGGAAGAAGGGACCATTGAGTCAGTCATCGACCTTTATTCCAAGACCAATGATATCAAGGTGTCTATCAAAGGAAAACAAAAACAAAATGCCCTAGAGGTCAAGGATGACCTGCTCCTGAACCCTGATAGCCAGAACAATTCCCTGGTCATTGAAGAGCGAAAGATTCAGACCAAGGAAGGGAAAGACTTGACCTTGCAATTCTTAGCGACTGTTGATTCGCAAAAGGAAGCGCGGGACATCAGTCTGGGCTTTCTTCCCTATAGTCTCCTTGCTTCCTTTGTTCTGTCGTTGATTGCCTCCTATCTCTATGCCCGCATGATTTCTGCTCCGATCCTTGAGATCAAGCAGATGACCAAGCGGATGAAACGGCTGGATCGGACAGCCAGTCTTCCCATTCATTCGCAGGATGAGATTGGCGTTCTCAAGCAACAGATCAACGACCTCTATCACCATCTTTTAGAGGTGATCGACAATCTAGAGCAGCAGAAACAGGAAAATCTGAAGTTGGAGCAGATGAAAGTCGAATTTCTAAGAGGGGCTTCGCATGAGCTCAAGACTCCTCTGGCCAGCTTGAAGATTATCCTAGAAAATATGCGGGATAAGATTGGCCGCTACAAGGACCGGGACCGCTACCTGGCGGTCTCCCTCGATATTGTCGATGAGATGAACCAGATCGTCCTAGAAATCCTGTCCCTGTCCTCTGTCCAAGAATTGGCCGGAGACAAGGAATGGATCCAGCTGGATCAAGTTTTAGAGCAGATCCTCGACCAGTACAAGGTCTTGGCTCAATCCCGCTCGCTCACGATTGACAATCAGATCTCAGCTAAACCAGTCTATATGGACCCAGCGATTCTGAAATTGGTCCTCTCAAATGTCATCAGTAATGCCGTCAAGCATTCGGATGCGGGTGGAGAGATCCAGCTCCGTCTCGAAGAAGAAGGGACGCACTTGGCGATTGAAAATACCAGCCAGGAAATGGTAGAGACCGCCGAACTGCCAATGACCGCTAGCCGTCAGAAGAAGGAAGGCGGTCTGGGACTCTTCGTGGTCCAACACTTGCTAGACCATGAAGAACTGGCCTATCAATTTGATAAAACGGCTATGGGCTTGCGCTTCCGTATGGAACTGCCCAAAGATCCACAAGAATAAAAAGAGGCTGGGACAAAAGTCCTAGCCTCTCAATTATTTTTGGATTGTTTAGCAAGACGCAGTGGTTGAGTGGGCTCTACTACGCTGATTTCATCAGCTTTTACAGTCCTACTCAACTGTGCGGAGGTGGGACGACGAAATCGAATTCTAACGAATTACCGATTTCTGTCCCACTCTCTTGTATTTAATCAACCTTTTCTACCTTTAGCAATTGGCCGTGTTTTAATTCATAAATGGTATCCACATAGGTCAGGATGGAGCGGTCATGGGTCACCATGATGGCGCTCTTGTTTTTGGATTTGACTTCTTTCTGGATCAACTGGGCGATTTCTTGCCCTCGATCTGGGTCTAGGCTAGCCGTTGGTTCATCGGCCAAGATGACCTGTGGATTTCCGATGAAGGCCCGAGCAATGGCTGCACGTTGTTTTTGTCCACCGGACATCTGATTCGGATATTGGTGGTAACAAGCTTCGATGCCCAGATCTGCCAACAAGGCTTTGACCTCCTCTTGGCGTTTTTTCTTGTCCTTCTCCCCTTTTAATTTGGCCACCAGTTCTAACTGGTCACCGATTTTCATATAGGAGAGGAGCTGGTGATCTTGAAAGATAAAGCCGAGCAATTCCAGCCGTTTTTGCGTCCACTGGCCTTGGTTGAGGCCGGTCAAGTCTTGGCCAGCGATAGAAATCCGCCCCTCGTCCGCTGATAAGAGTAAACCAGCGATAGCTAAGAGAGTGGATTTACCGGATCCTGAAGGGCCCAAGATCGCGACAAATTCGTTGGGTTCGACGCTTAAATTCAGCTGGTTGAGGACATGGTGCATCTGGCTACCATCGGCGTAGGATTTTCTGATATTTTCTAATGCAATAATGGCCATCTTATTCTCCATTTCCACCAATGACTTCGATTGGATCTACTTTTTTGATTTTGACAAGGGACAAGGCACCACACAAAATAGAGGTCAGGATAAAGCTAACCGAGATGGTGAGATTGTCTTTCAGGGTCATAAAGGAAGGGACGCTATTAGGTAAAAATGGTGCCATTATGGTTGCTAAGCCAAGTCCCAGCAACACTCCGATGAGGGAGATAATGGTGAGCTGGGATAGTTGGACATAGGTAATCTGGCTCATGGACATGCCAATAGCCTTCAAGACGCCGAACTGTTTCAACTTCTGCAGGGTCAAGATATAGAAGAAGACCCCAAGGATAGCAGAAGAAGCGAGTAAGAGCACCCACGTAATCATCCGTAGCGTCAGGTTTTGAGCCTTGTAGCCAGGGATTTTATCGATCACTTGCTTCTTATCCGCCACCATTAAGTTGCTGGCTAGATCGCTAGAAGGGATGTCTTTCTTAGTCACAAGGGTTTGGGCTTGCCATTGATAGCTTGGATCTGTCTTTTGCCGCATGCCTGTGTAGGTATCCGAGCTGATAAAACCAATCTCGCTGTAGCCGTATTTGGCATTTTTCGCGAAGGCCACGACCTTGAGTTTTTGCTTAGAAGTTTTGTCAATCACGTGATCGCCGACTTGGATCCCTTCATCCTCTTTGAAAGAATGGTCCAGAATGACCTCGTTTTTCTTTAGGTCGGAGATCTTGAGGTCTGTATCTTCCATGATTGGATTGAGGATTTCTTCTTCGTTGTGATCGGTCGCGAAGTAGGTGATATCCAGAGTATTGGAATCCTCTGTTTTTGAGACGGTTGCCCGCTGGATGGACAAGCCCGAATAGTCCATTCCCTCTATCTTTTGGACCTCATCTAAATCTTTCTCCGTAATGGTTGAGAAGGGGATAATCCCTTCTGAGTCCGTCGAAAGGATGTAGTGTAGCGACCCATAGTTATCGATTTGAGCTGATACCGAACGGCCCAGTCCATTTGTCAGACCGGACAAAAACACCACCATAAACATGAGGATGGTAATGAGAAGTTCAATCAGGATAAACTTCTTGGGTTGGTATTTAATTTCATTCCATGCGATTTTCATATTCGTTCTCCTTTTAGCACGGAGGTGCTCAAGTAGCTTGGCACCTAAACATACTCTACCATCATACCACAAGTGGAGGGATAATATGGGGATGGTGTTTGGGGAAGGGGAAACGGATGTAAAAAGTGCGAGTTCAAAATTTTCAGCCTGTATCACCTTGACAATTCTTGTTAAAACTTGTAGAATGCAAAGGTACTAAGAACCTTTTAAAGTGGTTACTTGCTTTATTTATTATTCCAGTAGAAACTGTGTTAATTCCACAATTTACCATTATCAATTCCTTAGGTTTGGTCAATAATCGTCTTGCGGTTATTATTCCAGGATTGGCGAGTGTATTCAATATTTACTTATTTAGGAATTTCTTTATTGCAATTCCGGAAGGAATTCTCGAGTCTGCAAAGATGGATGGAGCAAGTATCGTTAGAATTTTCTTTAGAATTATGCTTCCAATGTCTAAATCTGCAGTTGCCACAGTTGGTGTTTTGTCATTTATGTCAAGTTGGAATGATTATATTTGACCATTGATGGTTTTGACAGATTCTTCTAAATTTTCAATGCAGGTTGCAATTACAACTACAACTATTAATACAACTCAACCAGTTTATATCAATCAGGTAATGGTTGTATTAACTATTTCAACGATTCCGTTAATTTTGGTCTATGTTATCGCTCAGAAATATATTGTTCAAGGTCTGGGTGGTTCCGGAACGGGAATAAAATAGGATATACTTATGATAAATAAAAAATTTACAGTAGAAAAAGCCAATCGTTTTATAGCAGAAAATAAACATCTGGTCAATACACAATATAAACCTGAGGACCACTTTTCAGCTGAGATTGGTTGGATCAATGATCCGAATGGATTTGTCTATTTTCGTGGAGAATACCATCTCTTCTATCAATTTTATCCTTATGATAGTGCTTGGGGGCCAATGCATTGGGGACATGCTAAAAGTAAGGACTTGGTGACTTGGGATCACTTGCCGGTTGCACTTGCACCTGACCAAGACTACGACCGCAACGGTTGCTTCTCAGGCTCAGCTATTGTCAAAGACGGTCGTCTCTGGCTCATGTATACTGGTCATATTGAGGAAGAAACTGGTGTCCGTCAAGTGCAAAATATGGCATTTTCAGACGATGGGATTCACTTTGAAAAGATTGACCAAAATCCAGTTGCGACAGGAGCAGACTTGCCAGATGAATTAATTGCCTCTGATTTCCGTGATCCAAAACTCTTTGAAAAAGAGGGACGCTATTATTCAGTAGTTGCTGCCAAACATAAAGATAGTGTGGGCTGTGTCGTTCTACTAGGGTCCGATAACCTAGTAGAGTGGCAGTTCGAATCCATCTTTTTAAAAGGAGTAGAACATCAAGGCTTTATGTGGGAATGTCCAGACTACTTCGAGTTAGATGGAAAAGACTGCATTATCATGTCACCAATGCGTTATCAACGTGAGGGTGATTCTTACCACAATATCAATTCTTCTGTTTTGGTAACAGGTAAAGTAGACTGGGAAGCTAAACAGTTCATTCCAGAAAAAGTAGAAGAAATCGACCATGGTCAAGATTTCTATGCACCACAATCATTAGAGGATGATCAAGGTCGTCGTATTATGATTGCATGGATGCAGACATGGGGTCGTACCCTTCCAACCCATGACCAAGGCCACAAGTGGGCATGTGCCATGACCTTACCGCGTGTACTTCGATTGAAGGATGGGAAATTATTTCAAACTCCTATCAAGCATGGGGACCATCAGATTCAAATTGATGGTGATCAGCGTTATCGTTTGGGAAGCGATACAGATTATGTAGAGTTTGGTTATGATAGCACTGCCAAGCAAGTCTATATCGACCGTAGTCATCTGGCTCAGAAAATCCTCGGTGAAGAGGAAGAAGATACGAGCCGCCGCTATGTAGATGTAGAGGCTAAAGAATTGGAAGTATTTATTGATAAAAATTCCATCGAGATTTTTGTCAATCAAGGTGAAGCCAGCTTGACAGCAACCTATTACTTAACAGTGCCAGCTGAGCTAACCCGAATCGATTAAAAATTAAGTTATTTCTCCTAAAGAAAAAGTTCTCTTTCTATGAATGTGGAAAGAGATTTTTTTGTTTGAATGGATAGTAGAGAAAGGGTAGTGTAAAATAAGTTGTGTAAACACAAAAAGGAATAAATCCGTTATAGTAGAGTTGCAACACATTACTAGAAAGAGATTTATTCCTATGACTCGATTTACCACAGAATTGCTTAATTTCCTAGCTCAAAAGCAAGATATTGATGATATTTTTCGTTCTTCTCTTGAAACAGCTATGAATGCCTGCTTCAAGCAGAGCTATCAGCCTTTTTAGGGTATGAGCCCTATGAAAAAGTAGGCTATAATTCTGGGACTAGTCGTAATGGAACGTATTCATGGAAATTTGAAACCAAATATAGGAAAGTCATGGAAAGTCTGGAGAATCCGGATAATCTTTTAACTTTTTATCAGTTTCCCTACCAGATTTGGCACAGCCTTTATTCGACAAACCTCATTGAGTCTCTTAACAAAGAAATCAAACGTCAAACGAAAAAGAAGGTTTTTTTTCCTAACGAGGAGGCTCTGGACCGTTACCTAGTATTATAATTTCAAGCAAAGTCAGCGAATCCGTAAAGGGTTTGGCCAATGTTCTGACACACTTGAAAGCTTATTTGATTAAAACTTCATAACTCTACTAGAGTTTTTACACATAATTATTGACAGTATTTTTCCTTTCTGAGATAATAAAACGTCAGGAGGTATTATATGTCTAAACAAAAAATTAATCGCTTTGTCGGATCTATTGGAGCTTTTATTGGGATTCTTGTCTTTATTGCATATATTCCACAAATTATCGCTAACTTACAAGGAGAAAAAGCTCAACCATTCCAACCACTATTCGCATCAGTTTCTTGTTTAATTTGGGTAATCTATGGTTGGACAAAAGAACCTAAAAAAGATTGGATTCTCATCATTCCCAATGCAGCGGGAGTGATATTAGGTGGTTTAACTTTTATTACTTCTTTATAAAAATTATATAAACAAAACCAGCAACTTCATAAAAAAGTTGCTGGTTTTGTTCTGCCTATTGCATGAATTTGTAAGAATTTTTCATATTGAAAGTAATCAAAAATATTGAAATATAGCTGATTTTCGGGAGGTGCTTTTAGGTAATTTCAATGAAATGATTTAAAAATGGGGCAAATCAGTTATAGACAAGCAAAAAAGCCTTGTAAATCAAGGCTTTTTCCTGTTAATTTAGATGCCCCCTGCAGGGCTCGAACCTGCGACCCATAGATTAAGAGTCTACTGCTCTACCAACTGAGCTAAGGAGGCAAAAAAAAGCTGTATTGGTGCCGAAACTTCACGGTTTGTATTGAACCCGCGCAATTAAGCAGGTGGGCAACTTGCTCTAACTGAAGCTGCTTCCGCGTGATACGGCCTGCATGCTGTTAGAAGTCCTTTGTTTCCCTAATAATACAAAAAATAGTCGGTCAACACTTAAGTGTGAAGTCGTACACCACAGCGTTTCTATATGTATATGATACCATATTTCAAAAAAATTTCAAGGGAAAATCTCAATTTTTTGGAACCGATATCACCTTTTCTTGAGTTGATCAATCTTCTCTTTTGTCGCCCCTAGGGCTCGCTCGTATTTGCCATTTTCATTTGGAGTGAAATAAGAGGCCCCCTTAAGCTTGTCTGGTAGGTAGTCCTGTTGGACCCAATTGCCAGGATAATTGTGGGGATACTTGTAGTCTTGGGCATTTCCCAAGGTCTTGCTTCCGGCATAGTGGCCATCTCGTAAATGGCGGGGGATAGGAAGATTGCCCGATTTCCGGAGGTCAGCCAAGGCCTTATCCATAGCCACATAGGCTGAGTTGGACTTGGGCGAGAGTGCCAGATCAATGACGACATTGGCGATGAGGATGCGGGCTTCGGGGAAGCCGATGCGCTCCGCTGCCTGAAGGGCTGTCACCGTATGGATCTGGGCATCTGGATTGGCCAGGCCGATATCTTCGTAGGCAATAACCGTCAAACGACGGGCTAAGCTGGGTAGATCGCCCGCTTCGATCAAACGTGCGGCGTAGTGGAGACTAGCATCGACATCAGATCCGCGGATGGATTTTTGAAGAGCAGAGAGGACATCGTAGTGGCCGTCTCCGTCCTTGTCCATAGTGATATAGCTCCGTTGGAGGCTGTTTTCCATGATGTCGAGACTGATGTGGCGAATGCCATCCTCCCCTTCCTTGGTAGAGAGGACGGCCAAATCGAGAGAATTATAGGCAGAACGCAGGTCTCCATTGGTCGAAGTAGCGATGAAATCCAAGGCCTCCTCATCGAGGGTCACAGGGAAGTCAAAGCCTCGCTCGGGATCGCTCAGCGCCAATTGGATTGCCTCTTTGACCTGTTCATTGGTCAAGGATTCCAGCTCAAAAATCTGCACCCGACTGCGAATGGCAGGCGTCACGGAGAAGAAAGGATTTTCAGTTGTAGCGCCGATCATGATGACCAGACCGCTCTCCAATAAAGGCAGGAGGAAGTCTTGCTTGGTCTTGTCCAAGCGATGGATCTCGTCCAAGAGCAAGACTAGGCCACCTGAAAACTTGGCTTCCTCTGCGATCTCTTGCAGGCGTTTTTTGCTATCGACGGTTGCATTGAAGGTCCGAAAGGCATACTTGGTCGTGCCCGCGATGGCAGAAGCAATACTGGTCTTGCCAATCCCTGGAGGACCATAGAGGATCATGGACGAGAGACGATTGGCCTCCACCATGCGGCGGATGATTTTCCCCTCCCCGATGAGGTGCTCTTGGCCGATGACCTGGTCGATGGTTTTGGGGCGCATGCGCAGGGCGAGATTGTCCGGCATGAGGGTCTCCTTTCTAGCTTTGTCTCCTTTAAAAGAGGCAGTTTTTATGGTAAGATTGTAGTAACTATTGTATCATATTCCGCTCTAAGAGTGGGAAATTAGAAAGAGGACACGATGTCTAAATATGGATTTTTGGATGTTTTAGAAGAGGAAATGGACAAGGTCTTTCCCTTTGACTTTGAGATCAATTGGGATAAGAAAAATCATGCGGTAGAAGTGGCTTTTCTCTTGGAAGTGCAAAACACAGGAGGAGTTGCCTTGGTCGATGAGTCGGGGGAGGAGTCTGACGAGGATATCTTCTTTGAAGAAGCCGTCATCTTCTACAATCCAGCCAAGTCGCATGTGGAAGAAGATGCCTATTTAACGGCGATTCCTTATGAGCCGAAAAAAGGCTTGTCTCGGGAGTTTCTAGCTTATTTTGCGACCTTCCTAAAGGATACAGCCGAGCTGGCCTTGGATGACCTCATGGATTTCTTAGCAGACGAAGAAGCAGAGAGCTTTGAGATCGTCTGGAACCAAGAAGTCTTTGAAGAAGGCAAAGTCGGCCTAGAAGAAAGCACCTTTTACCCTTATCCGAGATATTAGAAACGAGTGGGAGAGTTAATGAAAAAAATTGGGACCTACCTGGTTTACGGCCTGTCCTTTCTTCTCTTGATGGGGGCTTTTGCCTTGGGGACGATCGCCTTTACGGATTTAGGCTTTCAACTGGTTTTTGTACCGGGCTATCTCTTCACTTTTGGTAGCATGTATCTCATTTTCATTCTCCATGAACTGGGGCATGCTTTTTGTGGCTATCTGACGGGCTATCGCTTCGTTGCTTTAGGCTTGGGAAGTTTCCTCCTGACTAAAAAAGCAGGGAAGTTTCGTCTTAGCTGCACGGCAGTTCTGAAAAATGTCGGCGCCCAGTATATTGGACTAAAAGAGGATGAAAGTGACCAACGAATGATTTTGATGCTTTCAGGTGGGATCTTGGTTCATTTGACCTTACTTATCTTATCCATCCTCTTTGGAGTTCTGACACAGAGTTGGTATTTTGCAGGCACATGGATTTGTCTCAATCTCTCCTTCATTTTGACCAATGTTCTCCCCCTTGGGATTACAGATGGAGCCAAAATTTTAGAATTGATGCGCCATCCTGAAAATGTAACCTATGCTTATCTAGGACTGCGCCATTCTGCTCAGACCCTGCTAGCCCCAGAAGACTACGACCTAAAAGACTTTGTTGGGCCTGTCCCTGAGGAGGCGCGAGGAGGCTTTGTGGAGGGTGCCTTAGCCCTTCAGGGAGAAGTCTTGATCCTAGAACGCGATCGAGAGGCGGCTAAAGAGCACTTTCAGGCTTTACTGGAGAGGGCAGATAACCCGATGATTCAAACGGCCGCCCAGTTGTCCCTACTGCATATCGCCTTGTTGGAAGGTGATCATGAGAAAGCAGAGGAATACGCGTCCATTCGACGAGTCAAGTCTTTTTTGTCGATGAAATTGACCAATATACAGGCGGTCCAAGCCTGGTATCAATTTAAGGTCAAGAAAGATTTGGCCCAGACACACAAGGCGATCAAGCTTGCCAGACAGAAGATGGATGTGAGTCGCATGCTGCGGGATGAGAAAGCTTATTACCAGCAGTGGTTAGATGAGTTGGAACAAGCCATACAGGAAGAAGAGACTCAGGTGAGCTGAGAAATAGGAAAGGGAGCTGTCCGATGCTTCAGAAATTTAAGCGGTTATTTAGTAAAAAATCCCAAAAATCTCAAGAACGTGAGTCGATCCTTCCCCGCAATCGCTTTGCGGATTTAGATTTTGAGCGAGTATTGAAGTCAGGAACTCGTTGTTGTGTTGATGAAGATGGGCACTATGTTGACGATGGTAAAATCACATTATTTGAATTTTCTATAGACTTTGCAGAATTTGAGTTCATAGGTGATTTCAAAATTGAGGAGGAAGATCAGTTTAAGCAACTATTAGCTCGTTTGAATAGTTTTGACAATGCCATTCAGTCCCATTTGGAAAGCGAGTTGCAACAACCTATCCCTCAGTTTGCCAAGAATCTCGGCTATACTCAGAAGAGATGGGAGAAAACCTTTTACTTCCATCCTTGGATATTAAGTTTTGAGGAAAACCCGCCTAATCTTCGCTATGTTGCAGATTATGTAAATGATGAGTTTACGGTTTATTTTGCTAAAAAACATGGCAGATGGCAAGCATACTGGGATGCAGAGTGCCAAAAGGTGATTGAAGAAGGCTAGCTAGGTTATGATAAGAAAAGGTCATCATCATGGAATTATTGGATAAACACTTGGATTTTACGGGTTGTAAGATTGCTTTGATTTGTGATGGGCGAATTTTGACCATCTTACGCGATGATAAACCAACTATTCCTTGGCCTAATCTGTGGGAGTTACCAGGAGGTGGCCGCGAAGGGGACGAGAGTCCTTTTGAGTGTGTATCGCGTGAAGTTTATGAAGAATTGAGCATCCAACTATTGAAAGATGACATAGTTTGGTCTTGGATCTACCCCAGCATGTTAGATGAGAACAAAAACTCCGTCTTTTTAGTTGGGAAATTGACACAGGAACAGTTTGACAGTATTGTCTTTGGAGACGAGGGACAGGGCTATAAGTTAGTGAGACTTGAAGAGTTTTTGGCGTCAGATCGGGTCGTTCCCCAATTACAAGAACGAGTGAGAGATTATGTGGAGAAAAGTTTATGATAACACTTGAGAAAGCAGGAGCAGAGGATTTAGAAACCATTATTGCCATTCAAAGAGCCAGCTTTAAGGCTGTCTATGACAAATACCAAGATGAATACGATCCTTATCTGGAGGACCGTGAACGAATTAAGTGGAAACTAGTCGAACGTCCCAATGGCTATTACTACTTTGTGAAAGAAAACGAAGATAAAATCGGATTTCTTCGAATTCAGACCAATGACGAGTTAACGGAAGCTTGGTTGGGGACCGCAGCGATTCTGCCTCCGTATCAGGGAAAAGGGTATGGATCTGAAGGATTACGCTTGCTAGAAGAGGAATTTTCAACCGTTAGACAATGGGATTTGTGTACGGTGTTACAGGATGCAGGCATGGTCGCCTTTTACGAGAAGAATGGCTACCATCAAACCCATATCGAGCCTGAAAAAGAAGGCATGGATATGGTCTACATGAAAAAATTGATTGACAAATAGAAAGGATGGTTCAGTTAAATTTCTAAACTGAACTCGCCCTAAATACTGTGCCAAAAAGATAAACTTCTCTTAGACAAAAACGTCTTCAGAGAGTTTCCTATTTTGGCTTTGTGTTTTACGGGCTTGGTATCTTAATAATGGAAACATGGCAAGAGTTAAAAGTTACAGTCAAGCGTGAGGGAGAGGAGTTGGTTTCCAATCTCTTGATCGAGTTAGGTGCCCAAGGGGTAGCAATTGAAGATAGCATGGACTATGTGGGCAACGTCGATCGCTTCGGTGAGATTTTCCCTGATGTCGAGCAACAAGAAGAAATCGTGGTGACAGCCTACTATCCGGATACGGTTGATGTGGTAGCGGTTGAAGCGGATTTGCAGGCTCGTTTAGCAGAATTGACAGACTTTATGGATCTAGGAGAGGTCAAGATGGGAACGACTGCCTTGGCTGAGGAAGACTGGGCAGACAACTGGAAGAAATACTATGAACCAGCTCGCATCACTCATGACTTGACCATTGTGCCGTCATGGACGGACTATGAGGCGACGGCGGGAGAAAAGATTATCAAGCTGGATCCTGGTATGGCCTTTGGAACTGGGACCCACCCAACAACCAAGATGAGCCTCTTTGCCTTAGAGCAGGTTCTTCGTGGTGGTGAAACAGTACTAGATGTGGGGACTGGTTCAGGAGTCCTTTCTATTGCTAGTTCCCTTCTGGGTGCCAAGGAAATCTTTGCCTATGACTTGGATGATGTGGCAGTTCGCGTTGCTCAGGAGAATATTGAACTCAACCCTGGCATGGAAAATATCCATGTAGCCCCAGGTGATTTGCTTAAGGGGGTGGAGATTGAAGCAGATGTTATCGTGGCCAATATCTTGGCGGATATCCTTATCCATCTGACAGATGATGCTTATCGCTTGGTCAAGGATGAAGGCTATCTCATCATGAGTGGCATTATCAGGGACAAGTGGGACATGGTGCGTGAGTCAGCAGAAGCGGCTGGATTTTTCCTTGAAACCCACATGATCCAAGGGGAGTGGAATGCCTGTGTCTTCAAGAAGACCAAGGATATCTCTGGTGTGATTGGAGGCTAGCATGCAACAGTATTTTGTAAAAGGTTTGGCTAGCTCACCTGTCACTATCGAGGATAAGGAGACCAGCAAGCACATGTTTCAGGTCATGCGCTTGAAAGAAGATGACCAGGTGACCCTAGTCTTTGATGATGGGATCAAGCGTTTGGCGCGCGTGGTCAATGTGGAGGCTCGTCAGTTGGAGCTAATCAAAGAATTAGCTGACAATGTGGAACTGCCAGTCCAAGTGACCATTGCCTCTGGCTTTCCCAAGGGAGACAAGCTGGAGTTTATCACTCAAAAAGTAACAGAGCTCGGTGCTAGTCAAATTTGGGCCTTTCCTGCCGATTGGTCAGTTGCCAAGTGGGATGGCAAGAAATTGGGTAAAAAGGTTGAAAAACTAGAAAAAATCGCCCTTGGAGCAGCAGAGCAAAGCAAGCGGAATCTTGTCCCAAGCATTACCCTTTTTGAGAAAAAGGCAGACTTTCTAGCCCAACTCGACCAGTTTGACCGCATCGTGGTGGCCTATGAAGAGTCGGCCAAAGAAGGCGAAAGCGCTGCTCTTGTACAAGCTGTAAGTGGTCTTGAAAAAGGGAGCAAGGTTCTCTTTATCTTTGGTCCAGAAGGAGGTCTCTCACCTGCTGAAATTGAAAGTTTTGAAGCTAAAGGAGCAGTCCTTGCAGGCCTTGGGCCTCGTATCCTACGAGCAGAAACCGCACCACTCTATGCCCTCAGCGCAGTGAGTGTTGTCACAGAATTAATGAAAAACGCGTGAAGGTAGATCTTCACGCGTTTCTTTTATATCTTATTTTATTCAGAATTTATTCGTTTTCTTATTTTTTATATATTACAAATTAATGGATTTTTTATAAAAAATGGAGTATTTGTATAAAAAGGGAGCCTACGTTCGGGCTTTCTGGCTGATAGTGCTGGAAAGCTCCTCAAATAGCATGAAAGTCAATCGGACTAGTTTTCATATAGAGCTAAAAGTGATAGAATAGAAGGCAAGAAAGTGGAGAAAACTAGATGCCGAAAGAAGAACCTTTAACAGGGGGCCAGGTTATTGCCCTTACCAAAAAATACTTGTCGGGAGAGGATGTTGCATTTGTAGAAAAAGCTCTCCTTTATGCGGTCGACTGCCATAGTGGGCAATTCCGTAAATCAGGTGAACCCTATATCATCCACCCTATTCAAGTTGCCGGCATTTTGGCAAAATTGAAGTTGGATGCTGTGACCGTTGCCTGTGGTTTTTTGCACGATGTTGTCGAGGATACAGACGCGACTCTAGATGATCTAGAGCGCGAATTTGGACATGATGTCCGAGTGATTGTCGATGGAGTGACCAAGCTCGGGAAGGTCAAATACAAGTCCCATGAAGAGCAGTTGGCAGAGAACCACCGCAAGATGCTCATGGCCATGTCTCAAGATATCCGTGTCATCTTGGTCAAGCTAGCAGACCGCCTGCACAACATGCGGACTTTGAAGCATTTGCGCAAGGACAAGCAAGAGCGGATTTCCCAAGAAACCATGGAAATCTATGCGCCACTAGCCCACCGTCTTGGGATTTCCAGCGTCAAGTGGGAATTGGAAGATCTATCCTTCCGTTATCTCAATGAAGTCGAATTCTACAAGATTTCCCATATGATGAAGGAGAAGCGTCGCGAGCGGGAAGCCTTGGTAGAAGAAGTCGTCCAAAAGATCGAGTCCTATGCGGCGGAACGCCACCTCTACGGGAAAATCTATGGTCGTCCTAAGCATATCTACTCCATCTATCGCAAGATGCAGGATAAGAAGAAACGCTTTGATGAAATCTATGATTTGATTGCCATTCGCTGTATCCTGGAATCACCGAGCGATGTCTATGCCATGCTGGGCTATATCCACGAGTTGTGGAAGCCTATGCCAGGCCGTTTCAAGGACTACATCGCCAATCGGAAGGCCAATGGTTACCAGTCCATCCATACCACTGTTTACGGACCAAAAGGTCCCATCGAGTTCCAGATCCGTACCAAGGAAATGCACGAGGTTGCTGAGTACGGGGTTGCGGCACACTGGGCTTATAAGAAAGGAATCAAGGGCCAAGTCAATAGCAAAGAATCGGCTATTGGGATGAACTGGATCAAGGAGATGATGGAACTCCAAGACCAGGCGGATGATGCCAAAGAATTTGTCGATACGGTCAAAGAAAACTATCTAGCCGAAGAGATTTATGTCTTTACCCCAGATGGAGCGGTTCGTTCTCTTCCAAAGGATTCTGGACCGATTGACTTTGCCTATGAGATTCATACCAAGATCGGGGAAAAAGCGACTGGTGCCAAGGTTAATGGCCGTATGGTTCCTTTGACTACCAAGCTGAAAACGGGTGACCAGGTTGAAATCATCACCAATCCAAATTCATTTGGACCAAGTCGTGACTGGCTCAATATCGTCAAGACCAGCAAGGCCCGCAATAAGATCCGCCAATTCTTTAAGAACCAAGACAAGGAACTCTCGATCAACCGTGGACGAGAGTTGCTCATGGCCCAATTCCATGAGCATGATATGATTGCCAACAAGTTCATGGATAAGAAGCACATGGACAAGGTCTTGCAAAAGACCAGCTACAAGACCGAAGAGGCCTTGTTTGCGGCCATCGGTTTTGGAGAAATCGGAGCCATCTCTGTCTTTAATCGTTTGACGGAGGAAGAGCGTCGAGAAGAGGAAAAGGCCAAGGCGCGTGCAGAAGCTGAGGAGCTGGTCAAAGGCGGCGAAGTCAAAGTTGAAAACAAAAAAGACACCCTCAAGGTCCGTCATGAAGGTGGCGTGGTCATCCAAGGAGCTTCTGGTCTCTTGATCCGGATTGCTAAATGTTGCAATCCCGTGCCAGGAGATACAATTGTCGGCTACATTACCAAAGGACGTGGGGTTGCTATTCACCGTCAAGATTGTATGAACCTGCGGGCCCAAGACAACTACGAGCAACGCTTGATAGACGTCGAGTGGGAAGACAATAACACGACCAAGGATTACATCGCCCATATCGATATCTACGGCCTCAACCGTGCAGGTCTTCTCAATGATGTCCTTCAAGTCCTCTCTAATACGGCTAAGATGATCTCAACTGTCAATGCCCAACCAACCAAAGATATGAAATTTGCCAATATCCACATTTCCTTCGGGATTCCAAACCTGTCTATGTTGACAACGGTTGTGGATAAGATTAAGAGTGTGCCGGAGGTGTACTCTGTTAAGCGTACCAACGGCTAATCTTCTGCGAAAATCGACTTCATACTGCGTTAGTTTCAACTGGCCTAACTACAGTTATGCCTGCGTCTCACTGCCTTGTCTGATGTCGATTTTCTTTGAAGATTGAGAAGCGTGGTTAGAATTCATTTATTGCTTGGTTAGCTCGCCTCGCCGTACTTCAGTACTGTCTTCGTCTCACTGCCTTGTCTGATGTCGATTTTCTTTGAAGGTAGCAGTGAATGCTCAATAGATTGTTAAAATAGGATAATAAGATGAAATTAGTAATTCAACGGGTCAAAAGGGCCTCGGTTTCTATTGACGGTCAAGTTTATAGTCAGATTCAAGAAGGACTTCTTCTCTTGGTGGGAGTGGGGCCTGAGGATGACCAGAAGGATTTGGAGTATGCGGTGCGCAAGGTCACCCAAATGCGGATTTTCTCGGATGAAGAAGGGAAGATGAACTTATCTGTCAAGGATATTCAAGGAGAAATCCTCTCGATTTCTCAATTTACCCTCTTTGCCCAGACAAAAAAAGGCAATCGTCCAGCCTTTATCGGGGCAGCCAATCCAGAGATGGCCAGCCAGCTCTACGATGACTTCAATGATTTGTTAGAAAAGGAAGTCCCTGTCAAACGAGGGGTCTTCGCTGCAGATATGGCAATCGAACTCATCAATGATGGCCCGGTGACCATCATCCTCGATACGAAAAATCCATAGAAAAACAAGCCCTTGATTAAAGGGCTTGTTTGAATGTCGACAAATTATTTTTTACTTAGGATAGCTGAATAATTTTTCAAAAAAAACCTTATATTACTTTGAGTTGTCGAAGTAAATCCGAAACTTTCCGCCGTGAGAAAAATGCTTGAAACATTGTTGTTTCAAGCACTCGGGAGTTTTGAAACCTTAGGTTCAAAACTAAGTCATGGAACTTCGTAGAAGTTCGCTGACGTCCGTACTCACCTAAGGAAAGTTTCTAGGAATACTATTTCTTCAATCTGACATGCTCTTAATCAAAGAGCATATTTTTCTATGTAAAGTTGTTGGGCAATCAGATGATTGATCTGGATGTCTTGGTCTTTGATCTGGAGCTGATAGAGGCCGGTGTAATCATCATAGCCTTTGAAGAGAATGACATCTCCAATGGTCAGCTGGATCTGGTCTAAAAAATTCAGCAATTCAAAGCTATCCTGGACTCTTCGCAAACGATAGGTTCCCGGTTCGCTGACATCACTCAAACGGTCCTGGTAAGCCTCGATGAGAAGTTTTCCTTTGGGTGGAATGGTTCCTCCATGGGGGCAGGTTTTGGGAGTGTCTAACATCTGGTCAAGTTTATCGATAAAGCGGTCGGAGACAGTATGTTCGAGCACTTCAGCCTCTTCATGGACTTCTTCAGTCGTATAGCCCAGTTTTTTGAGCAAGAACACTTCAATCAAGCGGTGCTTGCGAAAGAGATCGGAAACCGTTTGGAGGCCGAGCTTGGTTAGCAGATAGCCGTGGGTCTTGTCCTTGATGAGGAGATTCTCCGAGATCATGCGTTTGACCATCTCAGTCACGGCTGGAGGCGAAACCTGCATCCGGGCCGCAATCTCTTTGTTACTAATTTTTTCATGTTGCGTGCCGATTTCATAGATGCACTTGAGGTAATCTTCTTTATTTGGTGTCATAGGGTCCTCTTTTCTTCGCTTCTTCTAGTATATCAAAAAAAGCGCGAAATGGCTTGGCCAGTGGATAGGAATTGTCTGGGAGGGAGAAAGATGATAGTATAGAAGCATAAACCGAGAACAATATGGAAAGGAGGGTGCAAATGCAGCGACAGGAATTGGAAAAACTGGGCTGGACGACCAGAGGTCTCAGCTACTTAGAAGAACGACTGCAGTCTTGCGAAGATGAAGCAACAAGGCAAGACTCTTACCGCTCTGTCTTCGTCTTTGCCAGTCCTCTTTTCCAAGAGATGTGGCAGAGAGAACTGCAAGGGTTGACGGAAGGCCGTGCCCAGGCCCTCTTAAGAGGGGTCATGCACCTCTGTCTCATGCCACGGGATTTATCGGGAACCTGTGAGGAGACTGCCTTCTTACTGAAGCGGTTCTGGCCAGATTGCCCGCCTCATTCGTCTTTTTGGTCCTCTTTTTCAAGAGTGGTTCAAGTAGCATTTGCTCAGGATCCATTAGCCAGCAAAGCAGGAGATCAGCTCTTAAAACGACAGGTTCACCAGTTTCGCTATCTGCTCTCTGCCTACCAGGCCCAGTGGATTCGGGAGCATTATGCCAGAGCGGGGCAGACTGATGAAGAGGCGCTACAAGCTTACTTGCAGGAGACAAAAGGGATCAAAATCGATGCTTATGCAGCAGCTCGTCTCCATAATAAGGTCTATGTGGATCAAGATGGCCAACTTGCTTTCCCATCTCGTGCTCAGGCCCAGTTGAATTTTAAGGTATTGCTCAACTTTCATACAGAGTATATCCTGGATCAGGGTGGCCAGTTTCTCAACGAAGTGGATCCGTATCAGATTTCTGAAAATGGCATTGTCAATGGAGCCAGTTTCAACTATGGCTTAGCCAAAGGCCATACCCATAAGGACTTGGATATCGATCCCGTTAAACCGTGGGATCCAGCTTTTCGCAAGAAGGTTCTCTATCAGCAAGGTGTTCGCTATCTAGCTCCGAAGAATGATCGCAGTATTGAAGGCTACTGGAGTCGGAAGGGAACCTTTGCACAAGGAGGCAAGAGCTATAAGCAACAAGTAGCAAAGCGCGTGCGGAGTTTCCTCAGAGGCATCCCACGCTTACGCTGGCGACTTTTACTCAAGAATGGGCTCCATCGGATTTTATAGTAGTCCTCTTTCGGATTGAAGAAAAAGGCCTCTTAGAAACTCACCTAAGGAAAGTCTCTGAACAGATTTTGTAGATAAAGTAAAAAGAGGTCCTAGACCTCTTTTTACTTTATCCAAGTGCTTTGACGGCTTCGATTGCCGCGTCGTAATTGGGTTCGCTGTTGATGTTGTCTAGGTATTCGACGTAAGTGACCTTGTTGTCTGCATCTAGGACCAAGACAGCGCGTGCGAGCAAATGCCATTCATTGATCAAGAGGCCATAGGCTTTTCCGAAGGAATGGTCGAAGTAGTCTGAGATCATGATGGCATTTTCGATCCCTTCAGCAGCACACCATTTACCTTGAGCGAAAGGAAGGTCGACAGAAACTGTCAAGACCACAGTGTCCTCCATGTCAGAGAGGGCCTGGTTGAAGTGACGTGTTTGAGTAGAACAGATACCTGTGTCAATGGATGGGATCACACTGAGGACTTTTTTCTTGCCAGCAAAATCAGCCAAAGATTTTTTCTCCAAGTTAGGAGTGGTCAGTGAAAAGTCATGAGCAGTATCGCCAACTTGAAGTTGAGATCCGGTAAAGGTAACAGGGTTTCCTAAAAATGTTGTCATAGCAAAGACTCCTTTTTTCTTTTCGTTGTACATCAATGAAGGGGGAAGAGCCACTGATTTGTTTGAGAATCTAATCAGTTTGGAATCTTATTTGTTCAGACCTTCTGCGATTTTCTCTAAATTCCATTTCATCATGCTGTAGTAGCTGTCGCCTTCTTCCCCTTCTTTGGCAATTGAGTCAGTAAAGATCTTTGCAAAGATAGGGATATTGCTATCCTTAGACACAGTTTTCATAGGACGCTCATCGACACTGGATTCGACAAAGAGGGACGGTACTTTGGTTTGACGCAATTTCTCTAGTAGCGTTTTGATTTGTTCAGGTGTCCCTTCTACTTCAGTGTTGATTTCCCAGATATAGGCAGATGGGACGCCGTAGGCTTTGGAGAAGTACTTGAAGCAACCCTCACTGGTTACGATCATCTTCTTCTCTACTGGGATGTTATTGAATGCTTGCTTGGCTTCTTGGTCTAACTTACTTAGTTTTTCAGTATAGGCTGCTAGATTTTTTTCGTAGAAGTCCTTGTTTTTTGGATCTTTGGCGATTAATTGTTTGGCAATGTTTTTAGCGTAGATGATTCCATTTTCGAGATTGAGCCAAGCGTGAGGGTCTTCTTTTCCAGCTTGGTTTTGGCCTTCTAGGTAGATGACCTCTACGCCATCGCTGGCAGCGAAATAGTCCTTGTTTTCTACTTTATTAGCATTTTTGACCAATTTGGTAAACCAAGCATTGCCACCCGTTTCGAGGTTGATCCCATTGTAGAAGATCAGGTCTGCTTGTGAAGTTTTTTTGACATCTTCTGGGAGTGGTTCGTATTCGTGGGGATCTTGGCCGACAGGGACAATACTGTGGAGCTCGATTTTGTCCCCAGCGATATTTTTGGTGATATCTGCGAGGATGGAGTTGGTGGTAACCACCTTCAATTTATCAGATGAGGACTTAGAAGAAGAGCCTTTGCTACAGGCCAACAGGCCAAATAAGAGCGCCACAAAGAGGGCGAGGACAGAAGCGATTTTTTTCATGTGTTTCTCCTTTAATGAGGTGAAAGAGCGTGCTTATTCTTTCTCTGCTTAGGAGCGATAAAGAAGCTGATGAGAAAGAAGATGGCAGAAGTGAGGACGATACAAGACCCGACAGCGATGTTGAAACTGTAGCCAATAAAGAGTCCTAGGATAGAGGCTAGGGCACCTAATCCGGATGAAAGGAGCATCATGGACCATAGGCTATTGGCATAGAGGTAGGCTGTCGCAGCAGGTGTGATGAGCATGGCGACAATGAGAATGGTTCCGACACTTTGCATAGCAGTGACAGAAACCAAAGTCAAGAGCACCATGAGGAGGTAGTGATATATCTTGACCCGGACGCCCATGGATTGAGCCAGAACGGGGTCAAAAGAAGTGAGCAGTAGGGGACGAAAGAGCAGGACAATCACCAGTAAGACTGCCACCCCAACACCGATGGTTATCCACATATCCTGGTCTTGCACGGCCAAGATATTTCCAAAGAGGATGTGGAAAAGGTCGGTGGAACTTTTAGCGACTCCGATCAGAATGACTCCTAAGGCGAGGAAAGAAGAAAAGGTAATCCCAATTGCAGTGTCGCTCTTGATGATGGAGTTGCTCTTGATATAGGTGATGAGGATGGAAGCTAATAGCCCAAAGGCAATGGCGCCAATAAAGAAATTGATGCCCAGGATAAAGGACAGAGCCACCCCTGGAAGGACTGCGTGCGAGATGGCATCTCCCATAAGAGACATGCCTCTTAAAATAATGAAGCATCCAACAGCTCCAGCGACAATCCCGATGGCAATAGCTGTAATCAGGGCATTTTGTAAGAAGTGGAATTGCTGTAATCCATCGATAAATTCTGCAATCATCCGACGCCACCTCCTATAAAGAGTTCATGCCCATAGGCTGCATGCAGATTTTCCTTGGTAAAAGTTTCCTCTGTTTTCCCAAAAGCGATCAGCTTGCGGTGAAGGAGGAGGACCTGGTCAAAATAAGCTGGGACCTTGCTGAGGTCATGATGGACGATCAGAATGGTCTTGCCTTCTTTTTTCAAGGTCTGAAGGGTCTGCATAATGATGTCTTCGCTGACAGAGTCAATCCCTGCGAAGGGCTCATCCAAAAAGATGACATCCGCTTCTTGGACCAAGCAGCGGGCGATCAGGACCCGTTGGAATTGCCCTCCCGAAAGCTGGCCGATCTGGCGATCCGCTAGATCAAGAAGATTGACAAGTTTCAAGGCATTTTCTACTTTTTTCAGATCCTCTTTGCCTTTTCTCTTGAAGATAGAAAGATGGGGGTAGAGGCCCAGTGAGACACACTCCCGCACCGTGATGGGGAAGTGGAAATCAATAGCGGATTTCTGTTCGACGTAGGCCACTCGTTGAAGAACTTGGCCGAGGTCCTTTTGATCGAGCTGGACCTTTCCCGAATGGGGGAGAAGTCCTAGCATGGCCTTGATTAGGGTTGATTTCCCAGCTCCGTTGGGCCCAAGAATTCCTAGGATAGTTGGACCCTGGATGGTGAGGGAAAGATCCTCCAAGGCCAGTGTTTGCTGGTAGGCAACACTTAGATGTTCAATTTGAATCATGATTTTACTCCTTTACCATTAATATACATAAATAAAAAAATTAAGTCAAGTTAATTTTTAAAATAATTTAGGTTAAATCTCTTGTAATCATTGAAAAATAGACCTATTTTTGATAAGGTTATTAGAAAAGAATGAAAGCGAGAAGATCATGGTACGTTTACAAGATGATTTTTATGATTACGTCAATGGGAAATGGGCTGAGACAGCAGTGATTCCTGATGACAAACCGTCAACCGGTGGTTTTATGGACTTGATCCAAGACATCGAAAACTTGATGTTGGATATTACCGGAAAATGGCAACGGGGAGAAGAGCTACCTGAAGACAGCATTCTGCAAAACTTCGTCAAATACCACAAAATGGTGGCAGATTTTGATGCGCGGGAAGCAGCCGGTGTGGCTCCAGCTATGCCTTTGATCAATGAAATCAAGGCCCTTTCTTCCTTTGAAGACTATACCAGCAAGTTAGGCACCTATGAACTAGCTGGCAAACCAAATCTCTTGCCATTTAGCGTATCACCAGACTTTATGAATGCCCAAATGAATGTCTTGTGGGGAGAAGCACTCGGTTTGATCTTGCCTGATACGACCTACTATGAAGAAGGCAATGAAAAAGGCCCAGAGTTATTGGCTGTTTGGCGTCAAATGGTTGAAAAGCTTTTAGCAAAATTTGATTTCTCAGAGGAAGAAATCAAAGATATCCTGGATAAGGTGATTGCGGCCGATGCAGAATTGGCCAAATATGTCTTGTCAAACGAAGAAAAATCCGAGTACAACAAACTCTACCATCCTTATGAGTGGGCAGATTTCAAGGCCTTGGTTCCAGAATTGCCACTCGATACCTTCTTTACAGAAGTGATCGGGCAAACGCCAGATACTATCATTGTTCCAGAAGAGCGCTTCTGGAAGGAATTTGCGCCAAAATTCTACTCAGCAGCCAACTGGGAAACCCTTCATGCCAAGTTGAAACTCAGTGCAGCTCTTTCTTGGACGTCTTTCTTGACTGAAGAAATCCGTGTCTTATCTGGTGAGTATAGCCGTACGATTACAGGGACACCAGAAGCACGTCCGAAAGAAAAAGCCGCTCTGGCCTTGGCGGAAGGGCCTTATAGCCAAGCGCTTGGACTCTGGTATGCGGGCGAAAAATTCTCACCAGAAGCGAAAGCAGACGTAGAGCATAAAGTAGCGACCATGATTGAGGTTTACAAGGATCGCTTAGAAAAAGCGGATTGGCTCGCTCCTGAAACTCGTGAAAAAGCCATTGTCAAGCTCAATGTCATCACACCACATATCGGCTACCCTGAAAAATTACCAGAAACGTATGCCAAAAAGATCATCGACGAGAGCAAGACCTTGGTGGAAAATGCTCAAAAATTGGCTCAAATTTCCATCGAGCATGTCTGGAGCAAGTGGAACCAACCAGTCGATCGGAGCGAGTGGCACATGCCAGCTAATATGGTCAATGCCTACTATGATCCGCAACAGAACCAAATCGTCTTCCCAGCAGCGATTCTCCAAGCACCTTTCTATGACCTTCACCAATCATCATCAGCTAACTATGGCGGAATCGGTGCAGTCATTGCCCATGAAATCTCCCACGCCTTTGACACCAATGGTGCTTCCTTTGACGAGCACGGTAGCTTGAAAGACTGGTGGAAGCCAGAAGATTATGAAGCCTTTACCGCTCGGACTCAAAAAGTTATCGATCAGTTCGAAGGTCAAGACTCATACGGTGCCAAGATCAACGGGAAATTGACCGTTTCTGAAAACGTGGCAGACCTTGGAGGTATTGCTGCAGCCCTTGAAGCGGCGAAGAAAGAAGTAGACTTCTCAGCAGAAGAATTCTTCACCAACTTTGCTCGCATCTGGCGCATGAAAGCTCGGACAGAGTACATGCAACTTCTCGCCAGTGTTGATGTCCACGCACCAGGAAAACTCCGTACCAATGTTCAATTACCAAACTTTGACGAATTCTTTGAAACCTTTGATGTCAAAGAAGGTGACGGCATGTGGCGTGCACCAGAAGACCGTGTGATTATTTGGTAAATTAAGATAGGAGAGACGATTCGGTTTACCGAAACTTCCTGCAGAAAAATAGGAAATCAATGCCGCATTCCATGAATGCCAATTGATTTATCTTTTTTCCAAAGGAAGTAGTCTCGACTTCAATTAAGCAATTTGATTTTCTCGATGCTCGTGAAAGAATAAGAAATCCCCAAAGCCAAGTTTCAATCTACTGAAACTAGCTTTGGGGATTTTTGAGTGGATTAGAAATAACAGTGAATGTCATGATCTAAAAAAACTTGCTGATAGTCATATAAATCTTCTGGATGCAGAGCCTTTATTCCTTCCATTTCATAGCGACGTCCTAAAAGCTTGTATTTGTTTTCTCCAAACTGGTGAAATGGGAGAAGTTGTACTTCATCGATGTTAAGCGAATTAAAAAGAGAAGCAAATTCTTCAGCATCGTTTAAAGAGTCATTGAAATTAGGAATGACTGGAATACGTAAAACGATTGTTTTGTTTTGAGCAAAGGCATAATGAATATTTTTAATAATCAGATGATTGTTGACTCCGACAACCTTCTTATGTTTAAGTGTATTGTAATGTTTAAGGTCTGTATAAATAAAATCAACATACTGAATGAGATCGACAAATTTCTCATGTTCAACAAAAGCTGTCGTTTCGATTGCAGTATGAAGTCCAACTTCTTTCGCAGCTTTTAAGATAGCTTTGGCAAATTCAAATTGAGCAAAGATTTCTCCACCAGACAGGGTAAGGCCACCACCAGATTCTTCATAGAAGTCAACGTCTTTTAAGACATCATCTATGATTTCTGTGACTGTTTTTTCTTCTCCCGTGATAGTTTCCTTTTTAGTAACAGCATCTAACATTTTTTCAGGATTTGCACGCTGGGATTCAGGATTGGAGCACCATGGACAACGCAGGGGACATCCTTTTAGAAATACAGTAGTTCGGATGCCAGGGCCATCATGGATACTAAAGTGTTGGATGTTAAAGATAATGCCACGATTTTGTTCCATATTTTGCTCTCCTATCAATCTAGTAAGTCTATTATACATTATTTAAGAAACTAATTCAATTACGAACGAAAGTTTATTTTGTTTTGAATTCACTCAGAAATTTGCTAAAATAGAGTAGAGGTAAAAACAATGCAACGTTTAGATGAAATATTGAAATTAGTATCGGAGTTTGAAAAGATAGATGTCAATAGCTTGTCGGAGAAATTACAAGTCTCTAAAGTAACCATTCGAAAGGATTTGGACAAGCTAGAATCAAAAGGATTATTGCATAGGGAGCATGGCTATGCAGTTTTAAACAGTGGAGATGATATCAATGTGCGATTGTCCTTTCAATATGATACCAAGAAAAGAATAGCCCGGGAGGCCGCTAAATTAATTAAGGATAACGACACGGTTCTGATTGAATCAGGCTCTACGTGTGCCTTGCTAGCAGAAGAAATTTGCCAAACAAAAAAGAATGTCAAGATTGTGACAAATTCTTACTTTATTGCAGATTATATTCAGGAATATGATTCTTGTAAAATCATCCTACTTGGTGGTGAATTTCAAAAAGAATCGAGAGTGACTGTAGGTCCGCTTTTGAAAGAATTAATCCGCTCGTTTAGAGTTCCCTTTGCTTTTGTAGGGGTAGACGGATATGATGACGAACTTGGCTTTACTGGGAAAGATATGATGAGAAGTGAAGTTGTTCAAGCTATGTCCGATGTTTCTAAAGAAGTGATTGTCTTAACAGATTCAAGTAAATTTGGGAAATGTGGAACTGTCAGACGATTTGCACTTTCACAAGTTTCGAGAGTCATAACAGATAAGAATATATCTCAAGAAGCGAAAGAAAAACTTGAGGATTCGCAAACGATTTTAACTTTAGTATAAGAAGGAGAAGCCAATTGAAAGATGAACGGAAAAAGTTACTTGCTAAATTAGCCTACCTATACTATGTTGAAGACAAAAGTCAATCGCAAATCGCAGCAGAAACTGGAATCTACCGTACAACTGTTAGCAGAATGCTAGCAGAGGCCAAGAAAGAGGGCGTAGTAAAAATTGAAATTGAAAACTTTGATACTCGCCTCTTCCATTTAGAAAATTATATCAAACAAAAATATGGCTTAAAAGCTATCGAGATTATACCGAATCTAGTTGATGAGCCTCGAGAAAGCCTTGAAAAGCGACTGGCGCAAGCAAGTGCGGTCATGCTTCGTAATTTGATTGAAGATGGAATGACAGTCGGATTTTCATGGGGCAAGTCTCTCAGATTAATGGTAGAACAAGTTGGAACGAAGCGCTTGGATGGTGTTCAATTTTATCCTCTAGCTGGAGGTCCCAGTCATATCCATGCTCGCTACCATGTCAATACGCTGATCTACAGTATGGCGAGTAAATTTCATGGGGAATGTCATTTTATAAACGCGAGTGTCATTCAAGAAAATTCTGAGGTGACGGAAGGCATCTTATCTTCTAAGTATTTTGAGGATTTGAAAGCTAGTTGGCGTTGTTTGGATGTTGCGGCTGTAGGGATTGGTGGCTATGCAGATAGCAAGAATCCTCAGTGGTTTGATATGCTGACATCAAATGATTTTAAGAAATTGGAGTCAGAACATGCTGTAGGAGAAGTATGCTGTCGTTTCTTTGATCAAGAAGGTATCCCAGTTTATCCTGAATTACAGGAAAGAACAATATCAATCACATTAGAGGAATTGAGAAAGGTACCAAACACCATCTCTTTGGCCTACGGTGATCAGAAAGCAAAAGCAATTTTATCGGTTTTGAAAGCCAACTATATCAATCATTTAGTCACAGATGAAGCAACGATCTTAAAAGTCTTAGAATTAGATGGTGATCAGCAATTTACTAAAAAATAGGACAGCAGGAATGCGGTCCTTATTTTTTTGAGTCAAAAAGCACAAATGTGCAAAAATCAAAAACAACAATCAAATGTTGCGATTTTTATTGACCGGCAAAAATATAAATGGTATATTGACAATAGAAAAAGCGCTTTCAGTAGATTGACAAAGGAGTGTAGTGCACATGGAAATAATTGTTGCAGACCAAATTATTATGGGATTGATTTTAAATGCGGGTGATGCTAAACAGCATATTTACCAAGCTTTATCATATGCTAAGGAGGGCGATTTTACATCTTCTGAAGGCGAAATTGCAAAAGCAGATGCAGCATTGCTAGAAGCGCATAACCTGCAAACACAATTTTTAGCCCAGGAAGCAGGTGGGACAAAGACAGATATTACAGCTCTGTTTGTGCACTCACAAGATCACTTAATGACTTCAATCACAGAGATTAACTTGATTAAAGAAATGATTGACTTACGTAAAGAACTTTCAGCGAAACAATAAGGAGGAAAAGAAGATGAAAATTGGATTGTTTTGTGCAGCAGGATTTTCAACAGGAATGTTGGTAAATAATATGAAGGTGGCGGCTAAGGAATTAGGGATTGATGCTGAAATCGATGCCTATTCTCAAGCGAAATTAGCAGATTTTGCCCCAGAAATCGATGTCGCATTGTTGGGCCCTCAAGTAGCTTATACTTTGGATAAATCAAAAGCGATTTGTGAGGCAAACCATATTCCTATTGCTGTCATCCCTATGGCAGATTATGGGATGTTGGATGGTAAGAAAGTACTAAATCTAGCTCTAGAATTGCTAGGAGAAAAATAAGGAGGCTTCCCATGTCTAATTTTAATTCTCAGAAAATTATCGCTCCAATCATGCGTTTTGTAAACATGAAAGGAATTATTGCTCTTAAAGATGGGATGTTAGCGATCCTTCCATTAACGGTAGTTGGTAGTTTGTTTCTGATTATTGGGCAATTACCATTTGAAGGTCTTAACCAGGCTATTGCTAGTGTATTTGGCGATACATGGACAGAGCCATTTATGCAGGTTTATTCAGGAACATTCGCCATCATGGGATTAATTTCTTGCTTCTCCATTGGTTATTCATATGCTAAAAACAGTGGAGTAGAGCCTTTGCCAGCAGGAGTTTTGTCCCTATCTTCATTCTTTATCTTGTTAAAATCTTCTTATGTACCAGCTAAGGGAGAACCGATTGGTGATGCCATTGCAAAAGTATGGTTTGGTGGTCAAGGGATTATTGGTGCCATTATTATTGGTCTGGTAGTTGGTGCGATTTATACTGTGTTTATCCAAAGACATATTGTTATTAAAATGCCAGAACAAGTACCTCAAGCCATTGCCAAACAATTTGAAGCGATGATTCCTGCTTTCGTGATTTTCTTACTATCAATGATTGTCTATATCGTATCAAAAGTAGTGACAAGTGGCGGTACCTTCATTGAAATGATTTATGATGTCATTCAGGTTCCTCTACAAGGTCTAACAGGATCACTTTACGGAGCGATTGGAATTGCCTTCTTTATTTCGTTCTTGTGGTGGTTTGGTGTGCATGGACAATCAGTTGTCAATGGTGTAGTAACAGCCTTGCTACTTTCTAACCTGGATGCCAATAAATCAATGTTGGCAGCTGGGAAGCTATCCGTTGAAAATGGTGCCCACATTGTAACCCAACAATTCCTAGATAGTTTCCTTATTTTGTCTGGATCAGGTATAACCTTTGGTTTGGTTATTGCTATGTTATTTGCTGCTAAGTCAAAACAATATAAGGCACTTGGGAAAGTTGCAGCTTTTCCTGCAATCTTCAATGTTAATGAACCCGTCGTATTTGGCTTCCCAATTGTAATGAACCCAGTGATGTTCCTTCCATTTATTATCGTTCCAATTTTAGCAGCGATAATTGTTTATACTTCAATTGCTATTGGGTTCATGCATCCATTCTCAGGTGTGACACTTCCTTGGAGTACACCAGCCATTATTTCTGGATTTATGGTTGGAGGTTGGCAAGGTGCTTTCGTTCAAGTGCTAGTTCTTGCAACCTCGACAGTTGTATACTTCCCATTCTTTAAATTCCAAGATAATCTTGCTTATAACAATGAATTACAAGCTGAAAAATAGTGCGTTTATTAGGAATGCACAGATGTGCGACTAGAATAGAATTTATAGGTATAATCCATAATTCATTGAAATTCGTAAAATTTAATGCTACTATAGTTACGAAAGAAAACAAAATAATTTCAAAAGAAAGGTTTTGAAAAAATGAAACAAGTAGAAGTAGCAAGTACAAGCATTAAAACAGAATATTTTGGAAGCCTCACTGAACGCATGAATAAGTATCGTGAAGATGTCTTAAACAAGAAGCCTTACATCGACGCTGAACGTGCCGTTCTTGCAACTAAGGCATATGATCGTTATAAGGAACAACCAAATGTTCTTAAACGTGCCTATATGTTGAAAGAGATTCTTGAAAATATGACAATCTATATTGAGGATGAATCCATGATTGCTGGAAACCAAGCATCCTCTAATAAAGATGCTCCGATCTTCCCAGAATATACTTTAGAGTTCGTTCTGAAGGAATTGGATCTTTTTGAAAAGCGGGATGGTGACGTCTTTTATATTACGGAAGAAACGAAAGAGCAGCTCCGTAGTATCGCACCGTTCTGGGAAAATAATAACTTACGTGCAAGAGCTGGAGCTCTTCTACCTGAAGAAGTATCTGTCTATATGGAAACAGGATTCTTCGGTATGGAAGGGAAGATGAATTCAGGAGATGCCCACTTAGCAGTCAATTATCAAAAATTATTGCAATATGGCTTGAAAGGTTTTGAAGAAAGAGCTCGCCAAGCTAAAGCAGCCCTAGATCTAACGGATCCAGCTAGCATTGATAAGTACCATTTTTACGATTCAATCTTTATCGTAGTTGATGCTGTTAAGACCTATGCTCAACGATTTGTGGAACTTGCTAAACAACTTGCTGAAACAGCAACTCCTGAACGTAAGAAGGAATTGCTTGAAATTGCAGAGATTTGCTCGAAAGTTCCATACGAGCCTGCAAGTACATTTGCAGAGGCTGTTCAGTCTGTTTGGTTTATCCAATGTATTCTTCAGATTGAATCAAATGGACACTCACTTTCATATGGCCGTTTTGACCAATATATGTATCCATACGTTAAAGCTGATTTGGAAAGTGGACGGGAAACTGAAGAGAGTATTGTTGAACGCTTGACCAACCTTTGGATTAAGACTATTACAATTAACAAAGTACGTAGTCAAGCACATACCTTCTCATCTGCAGGTAGTCCGCTTTATCAAAACGTTACGATTGGTGGTCAAACGCGTGATAAGAAAGATGCCGTCAACCCATTGTCTTATTTGGTGTTGAAGTCTGTTGCTCAAACTCACCTTCCTCAACCAAACTTAACTGTTCGTTACCACGCTGGTTTGGATGCCCGCTTCATGAACGAATGTATTGAAGTTATGAAGCTCGGATTCGGTATGCCTGCTTTCAATAATGATGAGATCATTATTCCATCCTTTATTTCAAAAGGTGTTCTTGAAGAAGATGCTTATGATTACAGTGCAATTGGTTGTGTAGAAACAGCTGTTCCAGGTAAATGGGGATATCGCTGTACAGGTATGAGTTATATGAACTTCCCTAAAGTTTTGCTCATCACGATGAATGATGGAATCGATCCTGCTTCTGGTAAGCGCTTTGCACCAAGCTTCGGTCATTTTAAAGACATGAAGAGCTTCGATGAATTGCAGACTGCTTGGGACAAGACTTTGCGCCACTTAACCCGCATGAGTGTGATCGTAGAAAACTCGATCGACCTATCTCTTGAAAGAGAAGTGCCAGATATCCTCTGTTCAGCTTTGACAGATGACTGTATTGGACGTGGAAAACACCTAAAAGAAGGTGGAGCTGTCTACGATTATATTTCTGGTCTACAAGTGGGTATTGCAAACTTATCCGATTCACTTGCAGCAATCAAGAAACTGGTATTCGAAGAAGGACGCTTAACGCCACAAGAGCTATGGCATGCTCTGGAAACCGATTACGAGGGCGAACGTGGAAAAGAAATCCAAGAGATGCTTATCCATGATGCACCGAAGTATGGAAACGATGATGACTATGCGGACAGCTTAGTTCGAGAAGCATACGATATTTATGTGGATGAAATTGCTAAATATCCAAATACTCGCTATGGACGTGGGCCAATCGGTGGTATCCGTTACTCAGGTACATCTTCTATTTCAGCCAATGTAGGACAAGGTCGTGGAACATTAGCTACTCCGGACGGTCGTAATGCTGGAACTCCACTAGCAGAAGGATGCTCTCCATCCCACAATATGGACCAACATGGCCCAACATCTGTTCTAAAATCTGTTTCTAAATTGCCAACAGATGAAATTGTTGGTGGTGTTTTACTGAACCAAAAAGTAAACCCACAAACTTTAGCCAAAGAAGAAGATAAATTAAAACTTATTGCTTTACTCCGTACGTTCTTTAATCGTCTACATGGATACCATATTCAATACAATGTGGTTTCTAGAGAAACGTTGTTAGATGCTCAAAAACATCCGGAAAAACACCGTGACTTAATTGTACGTGTTGCAGGCTACTCAGCTTTCTTCAATGTACTATCAAGAGCTACACAAGATGATATTATTGGACGGACAGAGCATACTCTATAGTAAAGAGGTATGTATATGGAATTTATGCTTGATACTTTAAATTTAGATGAGATAAAAAAATGGGCACGAGTGTTACCCCTTGCTGGGGTAACTTCGAACCCAACAATTGCTAAAAAAGAAGGGGACATTGATTTTTTTGATCGTATCCATAAGGTGCGAGAAATCATTGGGGGCTCTCCTTCCATCCATGTTCAAGTTGTCGCAAAAGATTATGAAGGAATTTTGAAAGATGCGGCTAAAATTCGCGAACAATGCGATGAAAACACCTATATTAAAGTCCCAGTAACACCTGAAGGACTTGCTGCAATTAAAGTGTTAAAAGCAGAGGGTTACAAAATTACTGCAACAGCAATCTATACTGTTTTTCAAGGGCTGTTGGCGATTGAGGCAGGAGCCGACTATTTAGCACCTTATTACAATCGTATGGAAAACTTAAACATTGATTCAGCTCAGGTTATTTCTCAGTTAGCGAGTGCCATAGAGCGTGATCATTCATCAAGCAAAATTCTAGCAGCTTCCTTTAAAAATGTGGCTCAAGTTAATCGAGCATTTAAAGAAGGAACACAAGCAATTACGGCAGGGGCAGATGTCTTTGAAGCAGCTTTTGGAATGCCTTCTATTGCAAAAGCAGTAGATGACTTCGAGGCAGATTGGTCAGCCGTTCATCATAAGAATACAATTTGATAAAGGAGGAGTGTATGAGAAATTTTGCAAGTCCATCTCGTTACATTCAAGGGGAAAATGCTTTATTTGAAAATGCAAAACCAATTTTAGAACTGGGGAGTCATCCCGTTTTACTCTGTGATTCAGTGGTCTATGATATCGTAGGGGAACGTTTTGAAAAGTATCTCCTTCGGTATGGCTTTACAGTCTTGCCAGTATTCTTCAATGGTGAAGCTTCTGACAATGAAATCAATCGTGTGGTCAGTCTGGCAGAAGAGAACGGCTGTGACTTAGTCATCGGACTTGGCGGAGGAAAGACCATCGATAGTGCAAAAGCCATTGCCGATCTTCTAAAATCACCAGTTGTCATTGCTCCGACCATTGCCTCTACAGATGCTCCGGTTTCAGCCTTGTCAGTTATCTACACGGATGAAGGTGCCTTTTTTCGCTATATCTTCTATTCTAAAAACCCAGAATTGGTCTTGGTGGATAGCAAAGTCATCGCTCAAGCACCAAAACGTTTGCTCGCTTCTGGTATCGCAGATGGATTAGCGACTTGGGTTGAAGCGCGTGCAGTGATGCAAGCTAACGGAAAAACCATGCTAGGCAAACACCAAACTTTAGCTGGTGTCGCGATTGCGCAACGTTGTGAAGAAATCTTATTTGCAGACGGACTTCAAGCCATGGCTGCTTGTGAAGCCAAAGTGGTAACGCCTGCTCTTGAAAACATCATTGAAGCCAATACCCTTCTCAGTGGGATTGGATTTGAAAGTGGTGGCTTGGCAGCAGCTCATGCCATCCATAATGGCTTTACAGCCCTTACTGGAGACATCCACCATTTGACACACGGTGAAAAAGTAGCCTACGGAACGCTAGTTCAATTGTTCTTGGAAAACCGTCCTAAAGAAGAATTGAATAAATACATTCGTTTCTATCAACAAATCGGTATGCCAACGACTCTGAAAGAAATGCATCTTGAAAATGCAAGCTACGAAGACCTTCTCAAGGTTGGCCAACAAGCCACCATTGAAGGAGAAACCATCCATCAAATGCCATTCAAGGTACAAGCATCTGATATTGCTCAAGCCATTGTAGCAGTAGATGCTTATGTCAACTCCTTAGGCTAATCAAAGAAATACAGAAACCATCGTCTGTTGGCGATGGTTTTTTTGATGGTTGGTCGTTTCGTTTGATTTGGAGGTTTATCCTTCTGAATGAATAGCTTTTCCCTCCCACATAGCTGAAAAATGCAACCATATAGAAGGATCAAAGGCAAATGCTCCGATTTTTGATAGACTCAGGAGGTAGCGTTACAAATACAAATTGGAGGAAATGAAATGATAGAATGTAGTCAAAAAGAATTGGAACAAATTGTAGGAGGTGGGGGTTCTCGCCCAAATGTGATTCCAGGTCAGTCAGATAAGATTGAGATTGGACGTCCTGGCTTTGTGAAGCGACCACCACTCGCTCGTATTTAAGACATGATAGCAATCTTGATCATGGTGTTTTGAAATCTAGATAGGAAGAATAGGAGAAAAAATGAAAATCTATACAGAAACAGAATTGACGACAAATGAACTCGAACAAACAGTAGGAGGGGTGATTACTCCAATCAGAAGCCCTGAACTAACGTATGGTGGCGGTGGTTGGGGAACCCCTGGAATTTACCCGGGTTGGGGAAATCAAGGAATGTCGCCTTCAGGTGGCGGTTTTAGATGGCTGGAGCAAATTGCCCCAATATTTAGTAGAAAAAGAAAGTAAGATAGAAAGGTGAATGCAATGAGAAAGACAGACAGACCGTTTCAACTCGCGACACTAGGGATTCTCTGCATCAATTTTGCGCTTTTTAACGTGGGGCTCCCAACGGATTTAGTGGGCCACCTATCGGATGACTCTTATTATGGCTTGCTCCTCTTGTTGATTGGATTGATTGGGGGGTTAGCCGTTACACTCTTGGTAAAGAGTCGTCGTTGGGACTTGTACGGGAAATTTACTTTTAAAGCTTCTTATTTTGCGGTTTTTGTGCTTGTTTTTCTTGCTCACTTTTTATGGGATATGTTTTCTGCAGCGGTATTTCCGCCCACTAAGAATTCCATAGCCCTTGCAGAAGTATCTAGTGGTTTGTCAGGCTGGGCCTTGGTATTGATACGTTATGTCTATGCCTGCTTGCTGGCTCCTATTGTGGAGGAACTAGTCTTTCGTGATTTGGTCATGACGGCGTTGGCATCTTATCAGAAGTATAAGCTGGATATGCTGGTGTCTGCTTCCTTGTTCAGCCTCTCGCATGTCTGGCAGCATGGTTGGGATTTGCCAAGCTTTATCGTCTACTTGGTACCAGGCTTGCTATTTTGTGCGGTCCTGCGCTATACCAAATCGATTTACTGGGCCATCCTCCAGCATGCCTCTTGGAATAGTTTCCTTACCCTCGTATCCCTCCTGGTCAGTGGGATTTAAGCAAGGGGAGCTAGTGGCAGAGAGCTTTATCCATCATTAAAGAGAGAGTGGGACAGAAATCGGTAATTCGTTAGAATTCGATTTCGTCGTCCCACCTCCGCACAGTTGAGTAGGGCTGTAAAAGCTGATGAAATCAGCGTAGTAGAGCCCACTCAACCACTGCGTCTTGCTCGACAATCAAAAAATAATTGAGAGGCTAGGACTTTTGTCCCAGCCTCTTTTTGTATGGAGGCAAAATCATTATTTTTTCTTAACTTTTGAAATATTATACAGTTAAGCGTTTACATTTTTCCATAAAGTGCTATAATTTAATATGAAGAATAACATTTTATACAGAGGTGATCCATATGAAAAAAGGGAAGCTACTCTTAGCCACCGGCGCTCTGCTTTTGTCTGTAAGCGCACTGGTAGCCTGCTCACAAGGAGGGAAATCTTCAAGTTCGGACAACCAGGTCTTTAGTTATGTCTATACGCAAGACCCGGATACTTTGGATTATTCACTCTCTAACAAGAAGTCTACCTCAGAATTTACAGGAAATGCTGTGGATGGCTTATTAGAAGTTGACAAATACGGCAACTTGATCCCATCTCTTGCTAAGGATTGGACTGTTTCAAAAGATGGTCTGACTTATACCTACAAACTTCGTAAAGGGGTTAAATGGGTGACCGCTGAAGGGGAAGAATTCGGAGAAGTTAAGGCCCAAGACTTTGTGACGGGGCTTCAGCATGCGGCGGATAAGAAGTCTTCGGCCCTCTATCTCGTCCAACAATCCGTTAAAGGGTTGGATGATTATGTCTCAGGGAAAACCAAAGACTTCTCAACGGTTGGTATCAAAGCCATTGATGACTATACGGTTCAATACACCTTGAACCAACCAGAAAGTTTCTGGAATTCAAAAACGACCATGGGTATTTTGATGCCAGTCAATAAAGAATTCTTAGATTCTAAGGGAGATGGCTACGGTCAAGGTACAAACCCTGCTAGTATTCTTTATTGTGGTCCTTATTTGATCAAAGCGATTACTTCTAAATCTGTTGTGACGCTTGAAAAGAACCCAACCTATTGGGATGCGGATAATGTCAAGATCACCAAGGTGAAGCTAACCTATTATGATGGACAAGATTCAGAATCACTCATCCGTGGATTTGATAATGGAGACTTTACCGTTGCCCGTGTCTTCCCGAATGGTTCCAACTATAAGAGTGTAGAGAAGAAACACAAAGATGACATCGTCTTTAGTGACCAAGGATCTTCTACTTATAACTTGTCCTTCAATATTGACCGTCAGGCTTATGAGATTACAACGAAAACGACAGATGCTCAAAAGAGCTCAACCAAGAAAGCAATCTTGAATAAAGACTTCCGTCAAGCCATTATGTTTGCCTTCAACCGCAAGGCCTATGTAGCGCAAGCCAATGGGGAAGCATCTGCGGATAAGGTCATCCGCAATACCTTCACGCCTCCAAACTTTGTTCAAGTTGATGGCAAAGACTTTGGTGAGTCTGTCGAAAAAAATCTAGAAGAATACGGTGATGAATGGAAAGGTGTCTCCGTCGAAGATGGAAAAGATACCCTTTACAATCCAACCAAGGCCAAGGAAGAATTTGCCAAGGCTAAAGAAGCCCTTCAGGCCCAAGGGGTAGAGTTCCCAATTCATTTGGACCTCCCTGTTTCATCAACCTATACAGAAGGAGTCAAGCAAGCCCAATCCTTTAAACAGTCAATCGAATCGACTCTGGGAGCAGAAAATGTGGTCATCGACTTGAATATGATATCTGAGGATGATCTGCAACGAGTGACCTACTTTGCTGAAAATGCTTCTCAACAAGACTGGGATTTGAACAACAACTTGGGTTGGGGACCAGACTATACGGATCCATCTTCTTACCTAGATATCACAAACTCTAAGAATGGTGAAAATGCCAATGCTTACTTTGGATTTGATGCGGGGACCAATAATGCCGCAGCCAAAGAAGCTGGTTTTGATGAATATGATCAATTGATCGAAGATGCGCACAATGAAACCAAAGATGTCAATGCCCGCTATGAAAAATATGCCAAGGCTCAGGCTTGGTTGACAGATAGTGCCCTCTTGATCCCGATTCATTCAGATGGTGCCTCTCCAGGTGTTCGTAAGACAGTTCCATACTCAGCTGCCTTTGCTTGGACAGGACACAAGGGTCAATCCTTCAACTACAAGTACTTGGAATTGCAAGACAAAGTCTTGACAGCCAAAGAGTACGATGAAGCGCGTGAACAATGGAAGAAAGAAAAAGAAGAATCCAATAAGAAAGCTCAAAAAGAACTACAAAGTCACGTAGAAGACTAGGAATTCAAGAACAATTGCTATTGAACAGGGAAGAGAGTGGGACAGAAATCGGTAATTCGTTAGAATTCGATTTCGTCGTCCCACCTCCGCACAGTTGATAGGGCTGTAAAAGCTGATGAAATCAGCCTAGTAGAGCCCTATCAACCACTGCGTCTTGCTCGACAATCCAAAGACAATTGAGAGGTTAGGACTTTTGTCCCAGCCTCTTTTTGGTGGATAGAACCTTTAAAAATCCCTTAAAAATGGTATAATAGGAGCATCACGAAAATTGGAGAGACAGCATGAGTTTTTACAATCATAAAGAAATCGAGCCTAAGTGGCAAAAATACTGGGCTGACCATCATACTTTTAAGACAGGAACAGATGCTTCAAAACCTAAGTTTTATGCACTTGACATGTTCCCTTACCCATCTGGAGCGGGTCTTCATGTAGGACACCCAGAAGGCTACACAGCAACTGATATCCTCAGCCGTTTCAAACGCGCCCAAGGTTACAATGTCCTTCACCCAATGGGATGGGATGCTTTTGGTTTGCCTGCAGAGCAATACGCTATGGATACAGGAAATGACCCAGCGGAATTCACAGCGGAAAACATCGCCAACTTCAAACGCCAAATCAATGCGCTTGGATTCTCTTACGACTGGGACCGTGAAGTCAATACTACAGATCCAAACTACTACAAGTGGACGCAATGGATTTTCACTAAGCTTTACGAAAAAGGTTTGGCTTATGAAGCTGAAGTGCCAGTAAACTGGGTTGAAGAATTGGGAACAGCTATCGCCAACGAAGAAGTTCTTCCTGACGGAACCTCTGAGCGTGGTGGTTATCCAGTTGTCCGCAAACCAATGCGCCAATGGATGCTCAAAATCACTGCCTATGCGGAACGCTTGCTGACTGACTTGGATGAGCTTGACTGGCCAGAGTCTATCAAGGATATGCAACGCAACTGGATTGGGAAATCAACTGGTGCCAATGTCACTTTCAAGGTGAAAGGAACAGACAAGGAATTCACCGTCTTTACGACACGTCCGGATACCCTTTTTGGTGCGACTTTCACTGTTTTAGCGCCTGAGCATGAACTAGTAGATGCCATCACAACACCTGAACAAGCTGAGGCTGTAGCTGACTACAAACACCAAGCCAGCCTCAAGTCAGATTTGGCTCGTACAGACCTTGCCAAGGAAAAAACAGGGGTTTGGACTGGTGCTTATGCCATAAACCCTGTCAATGGCAAAGAAATCCCAATCTGGATTGCCGACTATGTTCTTGCTAGCTACGGTACAGGTGCTGTTATGGCCGTACCTGCCCATGATGAGCGTGACTGGGAATTTGCTAAACAATTCGGCCTTCCAATCGTAGAAGTCTTGGAAGGTGGAAACGTAGCAGAAGCTGCTTACACAGAGGATGGCCTTCACGTCAACTCTGACTTTTTGAACGGGCTTAACAAAGAAGATGCGATTGCCAAGATTGTGGCTTGGTTGGAAGAAAAAGGTTTTGGTCAAGAGAAGGTGACTTACCGTCTCCGCGACTGGCTCTTTAGCCGTCAACGTTACTGGGGTGAACCAATCCCAATCATTCATTGGGAAGATGGAACTTCAACAGCTGTTCCAGAAAGTGAACTCCCACTTGTCTTGCCAGTAACCAAGGACATCCGCCCTTCAGGTACTGGTGAAAGCCCATTGGCTAACTTGACAGACTGGCTGGAAGTGACTCGTGAGGATGGTGTCAAAGGTCGTCGTGAGACGAATACGATGCCACAATGGGCCGGTTCAAGCTGGTACTACCTCCGCTATATCGATCCACACAACACTGAGAAATTGGCTGACGAGGATCTCCTCAAACAATGGTTGCCAGTCGATATTTATGTAGGTGGTGCAGAACACGCCGTGCTTCACTTGCTTTACGCTCGTTTCTGGCACAAATTCCTCTATGATATCGGTGTAGTTCCAACGAAAGAACCATTCCAAAAACTCTTTAACCAAGGAATGATCTTGGGGACAAGCTACCGTGACCACCGTGGCGCACTTGTGGCGACTGACAAGGTTGAAAAACGTGATGGTTCCTTCTTCCATGTGGAAACAGGAGAAGAGTTGGAGCAAGCACCAGCCAAGATGTCTAAATCTCTCAAGAACGTGGTTAATCCAGATGATGTGGTGGAACAATATGGTGCGGATACCCTTCGTGTCTATGAAATGTTCATGGGACCACTTGATGCTTCCATCGCTTGGTCTGAAGAAGGATTGGAAGGAAGCCGTAAATTCCTTGACCGTGTTTACCGTTTGATTACAAGTAAAGAAATTGTTGCGGACAACAATGGTGCTCTTGACAAGGTTTATAACGAAACCGTTAAAGCTGTCACAGAGCAAATCGAGTCGATGAAATTCAACACAGCCATTGCCCAACTCATGGTCTTTGTCAACGCTGCTAACAAGGAAGATAAACTCTATGTGGATTATGCCAAAGGCTTTATCCAATTGATCGCCCCATTTGCCCCTCACTTGGCAGAAGAACTCTGGCAAACAGTCGCAGCAACAGGGGAGTCAATCTCTTATGTAGCTTGGCCAACATGGGACGAAAGCAAATTGGTTGAAGACGAAATCGAAATCGTTGTTCAAATCAAAGGTAAAGTCCGTGCTAAACTCATGGTCGCAAAAGACCTTTCACGCGAAGAATTGCAAGAAGTGGCTCTGGCTGACGAAAAAGTCAAAGCAGAGATCGATGGCAAAGATATTGTGAAGGTGATTAGTGTACCAAATAAATTGGTTAATATTGTTGTAAAATAACCAATTTATTTGCTTATTTGCAACCTCAAACAGTTTCCCAAACTGTTTGAGCCAACTAAACTCGTTAATATCGTTGTAAAATAACCAATAAAAAAACAGTTGAAATTTTTTCAACTGTTTTTTTATATTAATGGCGTCGGGCTAAGTCAGCTCCGAATTTATATCCTGCATTAAAGACGGATACGAAAAAGTTCGCAACTCCTGAAATCGCAACGATTTCAGCTAGGCCAACACCGCCCTTGGTGTTTTCTAATTCTTCAGTTGTTAAAAGTTGTAAATTGTTCATTGCTTTTCTCCTTTCTGATTCCCCGATATGCAATGATGAGGATCCAAATAACAAGAATCACAGAAAGTAAATCACTCACTCCATAAGTTTCAAATGGGAGTGTGAGATAGTGAAGGTCGTGTAAGATTTGTAGAACTGCTAAAAAGATTCTAGAAAAAAGTAAAGTAGATATCGTGATGATATGGAATATGCGTCTTTTTTTCATCGTTCTTACCTATGGACGGTTAGCTAGATATCCTAGTCCTGCTCCTGCAGCAAAAACGAGTCCGATACTACTGACAGCAGTTGCAGCAATTTTCCATGTAGCTACCCCTGCAATGACAGCTGGAATAAATCCACCTTGAATAGAGGCTAGTTCATGATCTGATAGTATGTCATCAGAATGAATACAAATTGTGTTCATCTATCTTCTCCTTTCTTTGAAGAAAATTGTTTCTTCACTTGTATTATTCGTAAAAATTCCAGAAAATCTCTCCTTATTTTCAAAATCATGAAAAAAGTTGAAAGTCACCTTTGGAGTATGATAAAATAAGGAATTATACTAGTTATGAAGAGATTGGAGAATGAGCGATGAAGAAACCAGTGATTGGGATTACGGGTAACCAACGCCCTTTTCGTGAAGAGGAAGGAATGTACCTCAGTTACACACCGACAGGCTTTGTCCAAGGGGTTCAAGAAGCGGGGGGCATCCCTCTCATCCTTCCGATTGGAGACCCAGCAACGGCTGAGCACTATATTTCCTTGATTGACAAGCTGATCATCACAGGTGGTCAGCATGTCTCTCCTCAGTTTTATGGAGCAGAAAAGGAAATTGTCAGTGACGATTACTTGCTTGAGCGCGACCTTTTTGAATTGGCCTTGATCAAGGAAGCAGTAGCCGTTAAGAAGCCTATCTTCACGGTTTGCCGAGGCATGCAGCTCTACAATGTAGCCATGGGCGGGACGCTTTACCAAGATATCGATCATCACTGGCAGGAAAATCCTGCCAGCGAAGCTAGTCATTCAATCGAAACCGTCGAGGGGACCGTTTTGCGAGACTTGTTCGGGGAAGTTGGTCAGATCAATTCCTACCACCATCAAGCGATCAAGGATCTAGCCCCTCATCTAGAAGTGATTGCTGTTAGCTCTGAAGATCAGATCATCGAAGCGGTGCAATCATCCCACGGGACAGCTTTTCTCGGGGTGCAGTGGCATCCAGAACTGCGTTATCAGATAAGTGAAGGAGACAAGGCTCTCTTTGACTATGTCGTTAATCAACTATAATGGAAACAAAACACGTTAGAAATCGGGTCTTCTGATAGCTAGCGTGTTTTTTCTATAATCTGCGTAAAAATGACTGAAAATAGTCTCTAGGAAGAGGGCTGAAAGGGAGTATAATAGAGAGGAAGACAATGAGAGAGGATAAACACATGATCAACTTTCCACAAGATTTTTTATGGGGGACTTCGACATCTGGTCCTCAGACAGAAGGGCGCTTTGCCGGAGATGGTAAGGGGGACAACCTCTGGGACTACTGGTATCAGGTAGAGCCTCATCGCTTTCGCTTCCAAGAAGGACCTGGCTTAACTTCGACCTTTTATGAAAACTGGGAGGAAGACATTGAGCTTCTAGTCGAGACGGGGCATACTGCCTTTCGGACCTCCATCCAATGGTCTCGGATTTTCCCTAAAGGGCGTGGAGAAGTCAATCCAGTAGGAGTGGCTTTTTACCGCCAAGTTTTTGAACGCATCAAGTCCAAAGGTATTCACTTGATGGTCAATCTCTATCACTTTGACCTTCCTTTTGCCTTGCAAGAAGAAGGAGATGGCTGGGAAAATAAGGAGACGGTCTACGCCTATCGCGACTATGCTCGTTTCTGCTTTGAAACCTATGGAGACTTGGTCGATCAGTGGATCACCTTTAATGAACCCATTGTTCCTGTAGAGTTTGGTTACTTTTATGATGCCCATTACCCACATAAGGTGGATGCCGCTGCAGCAGTTAAAGTTGCCTACCATACCCAGTTGGCAAGTAGCCTTGCTGTTCAGGCCTGTCATGAGGTGGATCCAAACTATCGAATTGGAGTGGTCTTAAACTTGACGCCAGCCTATCCGCGGAGTCAGCATCCAGCAGATGTCAAGGCGGCACGAATCGCTGAGCTCTTCCAAGCTAAATCCTTCCTCGATCCGTCTGTTCTTGGGACTTACCCACCAGAGTTGGTAGAGATTTTGCGGGAGCGTGCTCTCTTGCCAGAGGTGGATCCAAATGACTTAGAGCTGATCAAAGAACATACAGTCGACTTCTTAGGGGTCAACTATTACCAACCAATGCGTGTCTCTGCGCCCCGTTATGCGCCAAACCCAGAGTCTCCTATGTTGGTCGAGCAGTTCTACGAACCCTATGTCATGCCAGGAAGAAAGATCAACCCACATAGAGGCTGGGAGATCTATGAGCAAGGCTTGTACGATATTGCCCAAAATATCAAAGAAAATTACAACAACATCGAGTGGCTCCTAACAGAGAATGGAATGGGAGTTGAAGGGGAAGAAAAATTCCGTCAAAACGGGGAAATTCAAGATGACTACCGGATTGACTTCGTCAAAGACCACCTGCGTGAATTGCACCGAGCTATCCAAGATGGGGCCAACTGTAAGGGCTACCTTATGTGGACCTTTATCGACTGCTGGTCTTGGCTCAATGGCTATAAAAACCGCTACGGCCTTGTCGAATTAGACCTAGCCACTCAAGAAAGACGCCTGAAAAAATCCGGTCATTGGTTCCGTGAATTGAGCCAGCAGAATGGATTTGAAGAGTAAGTTTTTGAGGATTCTGTTATCTAAGTACGATAGGCCCGTTCATTTCAGTAAATGACTGACTAGTTTTATTTTCGGAAGTGTGGAACTCCATCAGATGCAGATGTTTCTGACGGCATTCTTCATTTCCGATTTTTCATTTAGTGCTGGAAAAGGTTCAAAACCCTTCAACTTCAATATGTGCTATAATGAAATCAGAAGAAAAGGAGCTTGTATGATGGATTTTAAAACAGAACTAGGACAAAAAGTACAAACTCTACGTGAAAGTAAGGGATTAAGTAGACAAGCAATCTGTGGTATTGAGGACCTATTAACGACGCGCCAACTCCAGCGAATTGAAAAGGGTCAGTCTTTGCCAACGATTGCAACAGCGAAGTATATTGCTGAACAACTAGGTGTTTCTTTGGATGCTTTGACAAATCAAACTAGTTTGGAATTACCTGCAGAGTATCTGAACCTGAAATATCAACTACGGACGTTATACCATTATGGAGATCAAGATCGTCTTCATCGGCATGAAGAAATTATTGAGGATATTTACGAAAACTATTTTGATAACCTGCCAGAGGAAGAAAAACTGTCTGTCCAGGTCGCCCAAGCCACGGTTGATATGATTGGATCTAAAAATCCTTCTTTTGATCAAGGTTTATTAGATGAGTATCTAGAGCAAGCCATGAAGAAAAAAGAGTTAAGTCTCAACGATGTGGAGATTATCAAATTGCGCTTGCTTTCTTTGGCTTTGGGAGCCTTTGATCAAGATGAATTTATACACTTAGTAGAGAAAATCCTACTTGCGATAGATTATTTCCCCTTATCAGAGTTGGAAATACTACAAAACACTCTTATCTCAGCTGCAGGTGTGTTAGCCCATTATGGGATATACGACAGATTGCCAGACATTGTTAAAGCCTTAAATGATATTATGACAAAGAGACATGATTTTCAGGATAATATTTTTGTTTATGCATTAAATTGGAAAGTTGCTTTATTTATAGAAGATAACTTAGAAGAAGCAAAAAATGATTATCAAAAAGTATGCTTGATGGCTGATTTGTTATCTGAGGATCTAGTGAAGAGAAACATGCAAGAAGAGTGGAAAGAGGACCTTGCCAAAAAAGGTCTAAACTACACTGAGGTATAGAGGAGCATTTATCCTTTCGTTTGTTGCCCTCAAAAAAATATAAAATGAACATTAAACACCTGTGAAGATTCACAGGTGTTTTTTGATGAAAAAGATGCTTAGACTGGACATGAATGTCCTCACGTTAAGGGATAGAAATTGGGTATACTGAGAGTACAAGGAAAGAAAAAAGGATCTTGGTGTCAGAAAATGGAAATTAGATTACACAATGTAAAGAAAAGTTATGGTTCCTTTGAGGCTTTGAAAGGAATTGATTTAGTTTTTGAGGAAGGTAAATTTTATGGACTTCTTGGACCGAATGGGGCTGGGAAAACAACGCTTTTTAATTTGTTGATTCAGAATTTCAAGCCAAGTTCAGGAGAGATTTTTTGGGAAGTAGATGGAAAATCATTGTCAACGAAAGATTTTTATCGACATATCGGTGTTGTATTTCAAAGCAATCGTCTAGATGATCATTTAACGGTAGAGGAAAACCTGATTTCTCGAGGAGCCTTGTATGGATTATCAAAATCACAAGTACAAAAGCGTATTAAAGATCTGCAATCCTATTTGGACGTAGCTAATCTTAAGAAGAAAAACTATGGCAGTTTATCAGGAGGACAAAAACGAAAAGTGGACATTGCCCGAGCGTTATTGCCACAACCGTCTTTGCTCTTGTTAGATGAGCCAACAACTGGTTTAGATCCACAATCTCGTCATGATTTATGGGAAGCGATTAATTATCTGAACAAAAAAGAAAATATGACAGTCGTTCTAATTACACACTATTTAGAAGAGATGGCTGCTTGTGATGTCTTAAATGTCTTAATCGAAGGGAACTTGTACTATTCAGGAGATATTGCCAATTTTATTAAACAGCATTCAACCACTAACCTGAATCTTACGTTAAAACCTGGTAAACCAGTCAATTCGTTATCTGTCTCTAAGTTTGCTAATAAGTGTCAGATCCTTTCGGAGGCAGAAGTCGTATGTAAGGATGTTTCCGTTGAAGAGATGATGGAAATTATTGCAGAAAATCAAGGAAAATCAATTATTGAAACATTTAATGTAGAATATTCAAATTTAGAAGCAGCTTATTTGAACTTACTAAGATCTAAAGGAGGAGAAGGGAATGCTTGAATTAATCTCTAGAAATCGGAAAGTCTATACAAGAGATCGCTTAGCTTTCTTTATGTCCTTCTTATCGGTCATCATCTTAATCTTGGTTTATCAAGTCTTTTTAGGACAAATTCAGATTGATGCCATCAAGGAAGCTTTGAATAGTGATACCGCCTCTACGGACACCATCCAGATGGTCAATTATTGGTTAATCTCAGGTTTAACGACCATTATTTCAATGACCAGTACTCTTGGTGCATTTGGAGTGATGGTTTCGGATAGAGAAAAGAAATTGAGTGAGGACTTTAAAGTCAGTCCAGTTTCTAACTTTAAAATTGAACTATCGTATGCGATCTTTGCGATATTATTTGGGATTATTATGACTCTGTTCTCTTGTATCTTTGCAATTGGTATGTTTAATGGTTTTAGTGCTCTTCTTGACTATTCTATGATGGACTACTTATCTATTTTAGGAGTTGTCACAATGGGAACGGTGTTATCTGCAACTATTATTCTGCCGATCCTAGCTTTTATTCGAACCAGTTCAGCATTTACAACTTTGAGTACAATAGTTGGAACTTTTATCGGATTCATTTCAGGTGTTTATCTTTCTATTGGTTCTGTAGGAGGAAGCTTGCAACAGGTCATGTCCTGGTTCCCTTTGACACAAGTGAATGCACTACTAAAACAGATTTTAATGAAAGATGCAATTAGTAAAGTCTTTGATCATGCACCGTCTACAGTAATAACGAACTACAAAGAATCTTATGGGATTATCTTGAAGAATGCGAGTGGGGAACATCTATCGAGTCAGTCCATGTTTGCCTATATTTTCATTATTATAGTTGTTTTGCTGGGAGTTGATTTGATGATTAAAAAGATCAAAAAATGAAGTGAAACTTATACAATTACTCGATAGGCATTTAGATCAGTTGGCATCAATGACGATCTAAAAATAAGCCAATCATCCTAACCTATCACTAAAAAAGTTGGTAGGTTTTTCTTAATCCTTTCTTAACTAGACCAATTTTTGATATTTTGAAGGTTGACAAACAGAAAAAAGCATTGTATACTGACTCCGCTGATAATTTTTCTATCGAATCAGACTAGACCAATTTTATAAATTGGCTAAGAAAATAAGGGAACTCAAGTACGGATACCTATTTTCTTTCATTTTTATAGAAGGAGAAAGCACAGCTTGTCTGTGTCGTATATACTATGTGTGGAATTGTTGGTGTTGTTGGAAATACAAATGCAACGGATATTTTGATTCAAGGGCTTGAAAAGCTCGAATACCGTGGTTATGATTCTGCGGGGATTTTTGTCCTAGGTGGTGCTGAGAACCATTTGGTGAAAGCGGTTGGTCGTATTGCGGAATTGTCTGCCAAGACAGCTGGAGTAGAGGGAACAACTGGTATCGGACATACTCGTTGGGCCACTCACGGGAAACCAACAGAAGACAATGCTCACCCGCACCGCTCTGAGACAGGACGTTTTGTCTTGGTCCACAATGGTGTGATTGAAAACTATCTCGAAATCAAAGAAGAATACCTGGCAGGTCACCACTTCAAGGGACAAACGGATACTGAAATCGCAGTGCACTTGATTGGAAAATTTGCGGAAGAAGAGGGCTTGTCAGTACTTGAAGCTTTCAAAAAAGCCCTTCACATCATCCGTGGATCTTATGCCTTTGCTTTGATTGACTCTGAAAATCCAGATGTCATCTACGTGGCCAAGAACAAATCACCACTTTTGATTGGTCTTGGAGAAGGCTATAACATGGTCTGCTCAGATGCTATGGCCATGATTCGTGAAACCAACCAATATATGGAGATCCATGACCAAGAGTTGGTAATTGTGAAAGCTGATAGCGTTGAAGTGCAAGACTACGATGGCAACAGCCGTGAGCGTGCTAGCTATACTGCTGAGCTTGACTTGTCTGATATCGGAAAGGGAACCTATCCTTACTACATGCTCAAAGAAATTGATGAGCAACCAACAGTAATGCGTAAGTTGATCCAAGCCTACACAGATGAAGCTGGTCAAGTAGTCCTAGACTCAGCTATCATCAAGGCTGTTCAAGACGCAGACCGTATCTACATTCTAGCAGCTGGGACTTCTTACCATGCAGGATTTGCTTCTAAGAAGATGTTGGAAGAGTTGACAGATACGCCAGTTGAACTCGGTATCTCCTCTGAGTGGGGATATGGGATGCCACTTCTCAGCCAGAAACCACTTTTCATCTTTATCAGCCAATCTGGTGAAACAGCTGATAGCCGTCAGGTTTTGGTCAAGGCCAATGAAATGGGAATTCCAAGCTTAACAGTGACAAACGTGCCAGGATCAACCCTTTCACGTGAAGCCAACCATACTATGTTGCTTCATGCAGGTCCTGAAATTGCCGTAGCATCAACTAAGGCCTATACAGCGCAAATCGCAGCCCTTGCCTTCCTTGCAAAAGCAGTCGGTGAAGCAAATGGCAATGAAAAAGCCAAGGCTTTTGATTTGGTTCATGAGTTATCTATCGTGGCTCAGTCTATCGAATCAACCCTTTCAGAAAAAGAACTGATTGATGCTAAGGTTCGTGACCTTCTTGAAACAACACGCAACGCCTTTTACATCGGACGTGGTCAAGACTACTATGTGGCTATGGAAGCTAGTCTCAAACTTAAAGAGATTTCTTACATCCAATGTGAAGGTTTTGCGGCTGGAGAGCTCAAGCACGGAACCATTGCCTTGATTGAGGATGGAACACCTGTTTTGGCCCTCTTGTCTGACCCAATTCTTGCCAACCACACTCGCGGAAATATCCAAGAAGTGGCAGCGCGTGGAGCTAAGGTCCTTACTATCGCTGAGGAAAATGTTGCCAAAGATACCGATGATATTGTTCTTACAACGGTCCACCCTTACCTCTCACCAATCTCAATGGTGGTACCAACCCAATTAATCGCTTACTTTGCAACCCTCCACCGTGGACTTGATGTAGACAAACCACGTAACCTTGCTAAATCCGTAACAGTAGAATAAAGATGAAAAGAAGTTAGGAGCTTGTCCTAGCTTCTTTTACTTTTATCAGAGCCTGGGTTAAAGAAAGTGAGTTAGAAAAACCCATGAAAAAATTTCATGGGCTATTTATCTGATGGTGGTAAGACATACTTTTGGATAGCTTGTGCTACGCCGTGTTCTTGGTTGCTGCTGGTGACAACTTGAGCTTCCTTTTGGACAGCTTCAGGAGCATTTCCCATGGCAACTCCAAGTCCAGCCAGACGAATCATGGGGAGGTCATTGAAGTGATCCCCGATGGTCATGACCTGTTCCAAAGGGACCTGGTAATAAGCAGCCAGTTCAAGGACAGCATCTCTTTTTGAGACGGACTTGGCGGTGACTTCTAGGTAGTTTTCCTTGGAAAGGTAGAAGGCCGTCTGCGGAAATTCTTGTGGATCCAGCTTCTGATAGAGTTCTTGAATCTTCTGAGTCTCCCCAATCAAGAGCAATTTGTGGAGATGGAGATCAATGTCAGAGAGAGTCTGAGAAAGTGGCTGTATCTGTGGCGTCTCACCAGTTATCGAAGCCTCAACTTGTGTCCACTGGTCCTCTCTGGAGTTGAACCAGACTGCCCCACTATAACAATTAATCGAAATGCTGGAATCTAATTCTTCCACACGATGGAGGAAGGTGCGGATCTCATCTTTGTTCAGGCTGTGTTCAAATAGAATTTCTTCTCCCTTGATGATGAGAGCCCCATTGTAGCAAGCGATTGGTTCCTGATGGACGCCCAATCTTCTTGCGATAGGAGCAATCCCGATAGGAGAACGAGCCGATGCTAAGATAAAAGGAATCTTTTTTTCTTGGAGCTGGGGGATGAGTTCGATGAGGTCGGGATCGACCTGATGCTGCTGGTCCAGAATGGTTCCGTCAATATCACTGACAATTAAACGAATGGAAGACATAGGCACCTCCTTTTTCTTTAGTATACCATATTTTAGGAGAATGAAAAGGAGGGGTATAGTTGATTCTTATAACGGGGTCAAGTAATTTTCAAAGTAGGTTCCTTTCTTCAAAAATAAAATAATAGATCAGAATGCGCGCAAGGCTTTATTTTCAAGGGCTTGCGCTTTTTTTGATACCTACCTCAATAAAGAAATTTTAAGGCCTTGATAGGGAAAATATATTAGTCAGCTACTTTTCGAGGTGATATCATGGTTACAAATTTCAGAAGGGCAGCAATCAGTCTTCCTTTTGGAGAAGAGATTGAGGAGGTTTCACGGTATGAGTAAAAAAGAATTGGTTCTTCGTGCCATTCGAGGCGAAGCAGTAGAGCGAATTCCTGTAGGATTTTGGCTCCATTATGTGACCCAAGAAGAAAAAGAATTGGGTCTAGACAATCCGGCCGTACTTGAAAAAAGTATCAAAGGACACCAACACTATGTTGAAGAAATTTCCCCTGATTTTGTCAAGATTATGAGCGATGGCTTCTTCCGCTATCCGAGTGCTCTTTATTCGAGAGAGATCACATCAATCCAAGAATTAAAGGATATTCAGCCCATCGGAGAGCATCATCCTTGGATTGAAAAACAAATTGAAGTGGTCAAGGAAATTCGTTCTCATTTTCATGAGGAGATTGCTTCTTTCTACAACATCTTCTCGCCCATTTCTTATTTGAAACGCTGGTTCCGGACAGATCATTCTCGCGGGGATCAAGTGATTGCGGACTTTATCAAGGAAGATCCAGAAACCTTGGCCCATGTACTTGATGTCATTGCTGAAGATATCGCTATTCTTAGTCGCCGCTTGATCCAAGAAGCGGGAGTGGAAGGGATTTACTTCTCAACTCAGCAGATCCAAGATGAGCGCGTGACAGATGAAGAATACCGCAAGATTATTGAACCGAGCAGTATCGCTGTCCTAGAAGCGGCCAATGAAGCGGGTGGCATCAATATCCTTCATATCTGTGGCTTTGAAGGAGCTAGCAATGAAGTGGAACTCTTCAAGGATTATCCAGCTCAGGTTATCAACTGGGCGACCCATCATGAAGGGATCAGCTTAGCAGAGGGGCGCAAGCTCTTTGGCAATCGCGCCGTCTTGGGTGGCTTTGTCAATGGTAAGAAAGGCTTGCTCTACCAAGGGGAACGAGCAACTATCGAGCAAGAAACCCGTCGCTTGGTGGCAGAAGCTGGAAGTCGCGGTTTGATCCTTGGAGCAGACTGCACCGTGCCAGACGATTTCCAATTGGAACGTCTTGATTGGGTGCGCCAAGCAGCTGTCTTATAAAAGAGAAAGGAGAGGGAGATGAAAAAAATCAATATTTGGTGTCTGATGCTGGTAGCTTTATTCCTAGTCCTAGGACTCGCAAAAGTTGCTGCCGCTAGCAGTCAAGAGGAAAGCAAAAAGGATCCGGATGTGGAAAGACTGGAGAAAATTCCAGCCCATAGTCTCTCCCTCATTCGCCCGTCTGATCTAGCGGGCGTCCTGCTCCTAGAAGATCAGTGATAAAAAAAGATGAAGGGCTTGATAAAAAATATATATTAGTCAAATAAAAGTCCAAGTGTTAAGATAACTAGCAAGAAAAGAACAGAACGAGGTAAGAACATGTCCACAAAAAGAGAATTAGTCTTAAAAGCTTTCAGAGGGGAAGCGGTTGATCGTGTGCCAGTTGGCTTTTGGCATCATTTTACAAGGGAAGATGAATGGTTAAAAGGATTTTCCAATCCAGAAATTATCGAAAAAAACCTCAATGGTCATAAAAACTTCCTACACAAGGTCAAACCAGACTTTGTCAAACTCATGAGTGATGGCTACTTTGCTTATCCAAACCCAGCCATTCACAAAGGCCTTGAAAACATCTCAGACTTAGCAGGGATTGAACCCCTTGGAGCAGATCATCCATGGATCACAGAGCAGGTAGAGCTTGTGAAAAAAATCCGTGCCGGTTTTGAAGAGGACATTGTAGCCATCTACAACATCTTTGCTCCAGTGACCTACTTCAAATGGTTGGTCGGAGAAGTTTCAGGAGGAGATGACTTGATCGCCAACTTCATCGATCAAGATGCAGCCACTCTTAAAAAAGTATTGGATACCATTGGCCAAGATATTGCCAGTTTGAGCAAACGAATCATCAAAGAAGCAGGAGCAGACGGGATCTACCTCAGTGTTCAAAGTATACAAGATTCGCGTGTCAGTCAGGAAGTTTACAAACAAGTCATCGCACCGAGTGAACTCCATGTCTTAGAGACAGCTAAGGAAGCTGGTGGCGTAAACATTCTTCATATCTGTGGCTACGAAGGAGCTCGCAATGATATCCACCTCTTTACAGACTACCCAGCTCAAGTCATCAACTGGGCAGTCGGACCAGAAGGCATCAGCCTAGCAGAAGGACGCGAAATCTTCGGTGGACGCACGGTTCTCGGTGGTTTTGAAAATGGTAAAAATGGTCTTCTCTACACAGGAGACAAGGCTGCCATCCAAGCAGAAACCAAACGCATCATCGCAGAAACGGGAACGACAGGCTTGGTCATCGGTGCCGATTGTACCATTCCAAGTGACATTGATGAAGAACGAATCGAATGGGTTCGTGAAGCTGCAGCAGAATAAGGAAAATAGAAAGCGAGAAAAGAGAATATGAGTAAAAAAACATGGATTATTGGTGGGGTGGCTGTTCTTGCCCTTGCAGGTGCAACGATTATTGGTCGAAGCTTGAACCACGCAAACGAAAGTAAAGGATCAACAGGATCTAATAATGTAACAACCTTGAAAGTGGCCCATACTCAAAACTATGTGCCGTACGATTTCGTCGATGAAAAAGGGGAATCAGATGGCTATGAAGTAGCTGTGCTCAAAGCTATTGACGAAAAGCTACCAGACTACAAGTTTGAGTATACTGGAACCAGTGACGACGACCTCTTGATTGGTCTAGAATCTGGTAAATACGATATCGGAACCAAAGGAGCTTGGTATACCGAAGAACGCGCCAAGAAATTTATCATTCCAAAAGAACCAATCGGAGCAAGTATCATCGGATTTACCGTACGGAAAGAAGATGCGGATAAATACAAGAACATCGATGATTTCGCTAAAGAAAAAGGAAAATTGGTTCCAATTTCACCACAAAATGCCCAATGGAATGTTATTAAAGAATACAATGAAAAGCATAAGGACCAACCAATCGAATTAACAGCTGCTGAATCTTTCAAAGTCGCAGATGCCTATGCTTGGGTTCTGGAAGGACGTTACGACGGCTTCTTTGACATCAAACTTTCCTTTGAAAAAGCTGTCACAGATAAAGATGGTTCTTACCACCAATATGCAGACAAACTTAGCTGGTTTGCCTACAAAGGAATTCCAACTTACCCATTGATTCATAAGGATAAGAAAAACGAAAAATTTGCGGAAGCCTACAGCAAGGCCATCAAAGAATTGGAAGAAGATGGGACGCTTGCTAAATTATCCGAAAAATATTTTGGTGAAGATGTCTTCAGTTATGTAGATAAAGAAAAATAAGATGAAACTGGGTGCGCATAGCCCCAGCTTCCTTATTTCTATACGGATACAGAAAGGAAAAGAAACATGGTCTCATACGACATTTCCAAGGTCTGGTCATTTCTTCCAACCTTGGTCCAGGCCCTACCGGCGACCCTAGCTTTGATGGTGTTAACGACGCTTCTCGGTTCTGCTTTTGGCTTGGTTTTGACCTGGGCACAAGTATCAGAAGATAAGGTAGGAGCAGGTCTGGCAAAAGGCTATGTCTTTACCTTGCGTTGTACCCCTCCGATAGTCTTGCTCTTTTTGGTCTTTTATGGACTGCCCCAATTTTTGAACTGGTGGTTGGGCATCGACATTGACCACTGGTCCAAGTTTGTCTTTGTCCTGATTGCCATGTTTCTTCTCTTTGCAGCAATGATCTCCGAGGTCTTCAAGGCAGCCTATTTGGCCATTCCAAAAGGTCAGATGGAAGCGGGCTTGAGTATCGGGTTGACACCAGCTCAGACCATTTGGCGGATTGTCCTTCCACAAGCCTTTCGCGTGGCTCTTCCAAATATGACAACTGCCATCTTGAACCTCATGCGCGATGCTGCATTGGCTTATACCATTGGCTTTATCGATATCATGGGAGCAGGAAACAACTTGATCAGTCGCAATCTTGGAAATTATTCCCTCGAGACCTATACAGCCGTCGCAGTGATCTACTGGGCTATTGCCCTTGTGATTTCCTTCTCCGCTCAATTGCTTGAAAAACGACTCAGTGTAACAGAAAGGTAGCTTATGGATTTCAATTTTATTAGTAAAACGTTTCTAGCCACCTTGGGTGGTGTTCCAGTGACCCTTCTGATCATGGTCGTATCGATTCTCTTGAGTTTTTTTCCAGCCCTCTTTTTGGCACTCGGCCAGATCTATAAGGTCAAAGGGGTTCGCAGTTTCTCAGTGGTTTACTTAGCCTTTATTCGCGCGACGCCTCCGATTCTCTTGATTCTCTTCTTTTATAGTCTCTTTCCCAGTCTCTTAAATAGCTTTTTTAAGAGCATAGGCAGTCACTTTAATGTCTTTGAGATCAATCCCATTTACTATGCCTTTATCATTTTTAGCTTGATGACAACAGGAAGTCTGGCTGAAATTCTCCGGTCAGCTATTCTGACCGTGGATAAGGGCCAGTTAGAAGCAGCGCAAGCCATTGGTTTGACTAACCGCCAAGCCTATATCCGCATTGTTTTTCCCCAAGCCCTGCGTGCAGCCCTTCCCAATTTGTGTAACTTAGTTATCAATTTGGTCAAAGGTACCTCCCTTGTCTTTGTCATGACCATCAAGGATATCACTGCCATTGCCAAGGTCGAAGCCTCTTATGGCTATCAATATTTTGAATCCTATCTAGTGATTTTTATTCTTTATATTGTCATTTGTGGGGTGATTCAGTGGGGATTCAATCGCTTAGAAAAACGCCTGACACTCGCATAGAAGAAGGAGAAAAAAGAAGATGTTAGAAGTAGAACACGTATCGAAAAAATTTAAGGACCACCAAGTCCTGGTAGATGTCAATCTCAAGGTCAACCAAGGGGATGTCGTGGTTATTTTGGGTCCATCTGGATCAGGAAAAACAACCTTCCTTCGCTGCCTCAACCATTTGGAAAAGGCGGATACAGGCCGTTTGACTTTGGGTGGAAAAGAGTATGACCTTGCAAAACTCAGCAAAAAAGAGATTCTAGAAATCCGCCAAAAGACAGCCTTTGTCTTCCAGCATTATAATCTCTTTGCCAACAAAACAGCGCTTGAAAATATCTTAGAAGGCCTGGTTGTAGCCCGTAAGATTCCAAAAGAAGAGGCTATCCAACGGGCAGAATCAGCCCTTGAAAAAGTTGGTCTCCTCGCTTATAAGGATTACTATCCTTCTCAATTGTCAGGTGGCCAACAGCAACGGATCGGAATCGCGCGTGCCATCGCAGTCAAACCAGACGTGATCTTGCTAGACGAGCCAACTTCGGCGTTAGACCCAGAGTTGGTCGGTGACGTCTTAGATGTCATGAAGCAATTGGCTCAAGAAGGAGTGACCATGGTTGTCGTAACCCATGAGATGGGCTTTGCGCGTGATGTGGCCAACCACGTCATCTTTATGGATGGCGGACACATCATCGAAGAAAATGAACCGCATGAATTCTTCAACAGTCCAAAAGAAGAACGAACCAAACAATTCCTTTCACGGATTCTATCCGACGCCACCTACAGTGTCGAATACATGATTTAACAGGAGACACACCTAGTAAGGGTGTGTTTTTTAGTCTGGAAAAAATTTTTTAAAAAAATGTAAAAAATTATGTAAAAAGTGTTGACAAAAAAATCGGACTGCGTTATAATAATTTATGTAAACAAAAAGAGGTTGGAAAATCTCAAGAGTTTACAGGATCAATAGTGGAAAGGAGATGGTGAGATGCTATTTCCAAAATATAGAAAACTAATTGATAAAAGAAGAAATACAAGATCCTAGCCCTCGAGGCTATTCATTTAAAAGTAAAATAAAATTATGTAAAAAACGTAAAGTAGCCAAATCGGCTACTCATTTTCAAGAATAAATTAAAATTATGTAAACTAGAGGTAACAACTATGAATAACAACTTTAACAATATGGATGATCTTTTCAATCAACTAATGGGAAACATGGGTGGTTTTCGTTCTGAAAGCCGTCGCTATATGATCAACGGTCGTGAAGTGACACCGGAAGAATTCGCTATTTACCGTCAAACTGGACAACTTCCAAATGAAGGAAGCGAGCAAGTGCAACACCATCAAGGTAAAGGCATGAAACAAGATGGGATCCTTGCAAAACTTGGTCGTAACTTGACCGAAGAAGCTCGTGAAGGTAAGCTAGATCCAGTTATTGGACGTAATAAAGAAATTCAAGAAACTTCTGAAATTCTTTCTCGCCGTACTAAGAACAATCCTGTTCTTGTTGGTGATGCTGGTGTTGGTAAAACAGCCGTTGTAGAAGGCTTGGCCCAAGCTATCGTGAATGGGGATGTCCCAGCTGCTATCAAGAACAAAGAAATCATCTCCATTGATATTTCTGGTCTAGAAGCTGGTACACAATACCGTGGTAGCTTTGAAGAAAATATTCAAAACTTGGTCAACGAAGTTAAAGAAGCTGGAAACATTATCCTCTTCTTTGACGAAATCCACCAAATCCTTGGTGCAGGTAGCACAGGGGATGGTCAAGGATCTAAAGGTCTTGCGGATATCTTGAAACCAGCTCTTTCACGTGGGGAATTGACCGTGATTGGGGCAACCACTCAAGATGAATACCGCAACACCATCTTGAAAAACGCAGCTCTTGCACGTCGTTTCAACGAAGTCAAGGTTAATGCTCCATCTGCTGAAGATACCTTCAAGATCCTCCAAGGAATCCGTGAATTGTATCAACAACACCACAATGTGGTCTTGCCTGATGAAGTCTTGAAAGCGGCAGTTGATTATTCTGTTCAATACATTCCACAACGTAGCTTGCCTGATAAGGCCATCGACTTGGTCGATGTGACAGCTGCTCACTTGGCAGCACAACACCCAGTGACAGATGTCCATGCTGTGGAACATGAAATTGAAGAAGAAAAAGCGAAACAAGAAGCTGCAGCTGCTAAAGAAGATTACGAAGCAGCCCTTAATGCAAAAATTCGGATCGAAGAATTGGAAAAACAAATTGCAAACCATACAGAAGATCACAAGGTGACAGCAACTGTCAATGACGTAGCAGAGTCTGTCGAACGGATGACTGGTATTCCAGTATCACAAATGGGTGCAACTGATATCGAACGCTTGAAAGATATGGGTCACCGTTTGCAAACCAAAGTTATTGGTCAAGACAAGGCTGTTGAAGCCGTTGCCAAAGCGATCCGTCGGAACCGTGCAGGCTTTGACGAAGGAAACCGCCCAATCGGTAGCTTCCTCTTCGTAGGCCCTACTGGTGTTGGGAAGACTGAGTTGGCTAAACAATTGGCCCTTGATATGTTCGGTACCAAAGATGCTATCATCCGTTTGGATATGTCAGAATACAGCGATCGTACAGCCGTTTCTAAATTGATTGGTACAACAGCAGGTTATGTTGGTTATGATGACAACAACAATACTTTGACAGAACGCGTCCGTCGTAATCCATACTCAATCGTCCTTCTTGACGAAATTGAAAAGGCGGATCCTCAAGTCATCACCCTCCTTCTCCAAGTCTTGGATGATGGTCGTTTGACAGACGGTCAAGGAAACACCGTCAACTTCAAGAATACCGTAATTATCGCTACTTCAAACGCTGGCTTTGGTTACGAAGCCAACTTGACAGAAGATGCGGACAAACCAGAACTCTTGGATCGTTTGAAACCATTCTTCCGTCCAGAATTCTTGAACCGCTTTAATGCAGTGATCGAATTCTCACACTTGAGCAAGGAAGACCTTTCTAAGATTGTTGACTTGATGTTAGTAGAAGTGAACAAAACTCTTGCTAAGAAAGACATTGACTTGGTGGTGAGCGATGCTGCCAAAGAATACATGACCGAAGAAGGATACGATGAAGTCATGGGCGTACGTCCACTCCGTCGGGTGGTTGAACAACAAATCCGTGACAAGGTAACCGACTTCCACTTGGATCACCTTGATGCTAAACACTTGTTAGCGGATATGGAAGATGGAGAATTGGTTATTAAAGAGAATACAAACTCAGAAGAATAACTAGGACATCTAGCACCATAAACGAGAGAAAATCAGTTTGAAAAAGAAGGCTAAGAAGAAATTCTTAGCCTTTTTTATGTCAATAAAAGAAAAATATATAAGGTATAGTTTTATCGTTTTTTTTCCCAGAAAGTGAAAAATGATAAAAAATAGGTATGTTTTTTCATGAATTGATGCTAAATACAGCGTGAAAATGCCTTAGAAAGCGTCTGTAAGCAAGATTTCCATATAAATGAACAAATAAATTATATAATATATAAAAGACTAAATTTAAGGGGATAGGATGATTTTATGAAAAATCCAATTGATATTTATTCGACAAAAGATTATAAGAAAGTTGAAGCTGTCGTTCAATTGATGGTGGATGGAAAGGTGACAAGTTATAGAGTAGCAACTGAGACAGATATTAGTAAGATGAGTCTAGCTACCTTGACAAAAGGAACCAGTAAAATTAAAAACATCACCTATCAAACAGCGATGTTGTTGATTGAATGGTATGATAAAAATCATGAAAAATATGGAATCACAATCGATTAGCAAAAACCTATTTTTTATGGTTTTTTCTTTTTGTAAAAAAGAAAGCACTAGAAAAGCTGTCTGGATCGAATTGTGGCTGGACACCTCCATCCATGGACTTATTTTTTTGAAAATCAAGGGTTCGTATTGAAAATACCTATAAAATTTGCTATAGTAGAGCATATATGATTTAAAAAGGAGAAATGGGATGCAAAGTGGTACAACCTTGCTATTTATGCTTGCGCTAATGGTCGGAATGATGTTCTTCATGAGCCGTAGCCAAAAGAAACAATACCAAAAACGGATGGAAAGCTTGAACAAGCTTCAAAAAGGGTATGAAGTGATTACCATCGGTGGTTTGTATGGAACAGTTGATGAAGTAGACACTGAACGTAAAACCGTTGTCTTGGATGTGGATGGCGTATACCTCACATTTGAATTGACAGCTATTAAAACAGTTTTGCCAGTTTCAGAAGGAGTGACAGCTGGTGCAGTTGAAGGTGCTGGTGACTCAGATTCTATCATCGACGGTGAATAATAAGAAAGAGCGATCAAAGGGTCGCTTTTTTCATTTTTAGCTAGATGCCCCCTAGAAAAGGGACTAGACTGCCATTTTAAGCGGATTTATGATATAATGAAGCGATAAAAACAGTGAAATAGGTAGAAAAACATGTTTCGTTTTAAAAAGAAAGAAAAATTAAGCGTTCCCCTAGAAGTGCCCAAGCACATTGGAATCATCATGGATGGGAACGGTCGTTGGGCCAAAAAACGGATGCAACCTCGTGTCTTTGGCCACAAGGCTGGCATGGAGGCTCTGCAAGAAGTAACCATCGCAGCTAAGGAAATGGGAGTGCAAGCCCTAACGGTCTATGCTTTCTCAACTGAAAACTGGACGCGTCCACAACAGGAAGTGAGCTTTATCATGAATCTTCCAGTTGAATTTTACGATCGTTTTGTTCCAGAACTTCATAGAAATAATGTGAAGATCCAGATGATCGGTGAAGTTTCCCGTCTTCCAAAGGAAACCTTAGAGGCTCTGGAAAAGGCAGAGGCGTTAACCCACTCCAATACAGGTTTGATTTTGAATTTTGCCTTGAACTATGGAGGACGGGCGGAACTGACCCAAGCAGTCAAACAAATTGCCCAGGAGGTTCTCGATGCGCACTTGAATCCAGGTGATATTTCAGAAGAGACCATTGCCAATTATCTGTATACCAGTAGTCTACCCAAGGACTTGCGAGATCCTGATTTGATTATTCGGACGAGTGGCGAGCTTCGCTTGAGTAACTTTTTACCTTGGCAAGCAGCCTACAGTGAGCTTTACTTTACCGATGTGATGTGGCCTGACTTTGGAGAAAAGGCCTTGCATGATGCAATAGAAGAATACAGCCATCGTCATCGACGTTTTGGTGGTGTATAGGAGAGAAATAGATGAGAAAAGATTTACAGAAGCGAGTGATTTTTGGAGGAATCGCCCTAGCATTCTTTATCCCAGTTGTCCTTATGGGCGGCCTTGTGTTCCAGATTGTAGTTGGACTCATCGCTATGTTGGGTGTTCATGAATTGTTGAAGATGAAAGGCCTGCAGACTGAAACCATCGAAGGGGCCTTGGCCATGCTAGCAGCTCTTGTATTGGCGCTACCCTTAGAGAGTTACCTTCCCTTCTTGCCAGCGGGTGGCAATTTCATCGCCTATGGCCTGTTGGTCTTATTATTGATGGGGACGACTGTCTTGGCGCAAGGCTATACCTATGACGAGGTTGTCTATCCGATTGCTTCAAGTTTTTATGTTGGCTTTGGCTTCCATGCCTTGATTCAAGCACGCTTAGCAGGTGTAGATAAGATTCTCTTGGCCCTCTTTATTGTTTGGGCTACGGATTCAGGGGCCTACTTTATTGGGAGCCAGTTCGGTAAGAAAAAACTCTTGCCAAGAGTATCACCCAACAAGACTGTTGAAGGAAGTCTTGGAGGGATCGCTTGTGCTGTCGTTGTGACGATGATCTTTATGATGCTAGATCGTACCGTTGCGGGCTCTTACGGTTGGGTGACCATGATTCTCTTTACCATTCTTTTCAGTATAGCAGCTCAGTTTGGTGACCTAGTCGAAAGTGCCATCAAGCGCCATTTTGGAGTGAAAGACTCTGGCCGTTTTATTCCTGGTCATGGTGGTGTCTTGGATCGATTTGATAGCTTGATTTTTGTTTTCCCACTAATGCTATTCTTTGGTCTGTTTTAAACAGAAGTCATCCCATCATCAGTTAAAACGAAGGAGCGTGTATGCAATTTATTGCCTTTATTATCATTTTTGGCGTCATTGTCCTGGTGCATGAGTTCGGCCATTTCTATTTTGCAAAGAAATCAGGCATCCTTGTTCGCGAGTTTGCGATTGGGATGGGGCCCAAGATTTTTGCCCATGTAGGCAAGGACGGAACAGCCTATACCATTCGAATCCTTCCGCTGGGCGGCTATGTTCGAATGGCAGGATGGGGAGAAGACACGACAGAGATTAAGACAGGAACGCCTGTCAGTCTGACTTTGAACCCTGAGGGAACTGTTGTTCGGATCAACCTTTCTGGAAAAAATATCGACCAGACAGCTCTCCCCATGAATGTCACAGATTTTGATTTTGAGGATAAACTTGAAATCACAGGAATCGTCATTGAAGAGACCAAGACCTATCCTGTCCACCATGATGCAACCATCGTTGAGGAAGATGGGACAGAAGTACGGATTGCCCCTCTGGATGTGCAGTATCAAAATGCTAGTATCTGGGGACGACTGATTACTAACTTTGCTGGTCCCATGAACAACTTTATCCTGAGTATTGTTGTGTACTCGCTCCTGGCCTTTATGCAGGGAGGAGCAGTGGACTACTACAGCAACCATGTTCGAGTTGTTCCTCAAGGAGTAGTGGCTAAGGCTGGTCTAAAAGACAATGACCAGATTGTTCAGATCAATGAATACAAGGTTTCCAACTGGGATGAATTGACAGATTCAGTCCAGAAGGCAACCCGTAACCAAGGAAAAAATCCAGAAGTAACGATCACCTATGAACGAGACGGGAAGACTCAAAAAGTGACGGTCCAACCAGAAGAAGATGGTGGACGCTATTATATCGGTGTGATTAATGCCGTTAAGACCGGCTTTTTCGATAAGCTTCTCTCAGGTGTGACAGATACTTGGTACACAGCAAGTCGTATCTTAACGGCCTTGAAGGATATTATCTTCCACTTTAGTTTGAACAAGTTGGGTGGTCCGGTAGCGATCTACAAAGCGAGTTCGCAAGCAGCGGAGCTAGGACTTCCAGCTATCCTGTCCCTGATGGCCATGTTGTCCATCAATATCGGAATCTTTAACTTGATCCCCATTCCGGCCTTGGATGGTGGAAAAATCTTGATCAATCTGATCGAGCTGGTTCGTCGGAAACCACTTAAGCAGGAGGTAGAGACCTACTTGACCCTTGCTGGAGTAGCGGTCATGGTTATCTTGATGATTGCCGTTACTTGGAACGATATTATGAAATTATTTTTGAAATAGAAAAGGAAATGAATCTGAATGAAACAAAGTAAAATGCTTATTCCAACACTTCGCGAAATGCCAAGTGATGCGCAGGTCATCAGCCACGCTTTGATGCTCCGTGCTGGTTATGTTCGTCAAGTCTCTGCAGGTGTTTATTCTTACCTGCCATTGGCTAACCGTGTGATCGAAAAAGCTAAGAAGATCATGCGTCAAGAATTTGACAAGATTGGTGCAGTTGAGATGTTGGCTCCTGCTCTTCTCAGTGCGGACCTTTGGCGTGAATCTGGCCGTTATGAAACTTACGGTGAAGACTTGTATAAACTAAAAAATCGTGAGAAGTCAGACTTTATCTTGGGTCCAACTCACGAAGAAACTTTCACAGCAATTGTCCGTGATTCTGTCAAGTCTTACAAGCAATTGCCACTGAACTTGTACCAAATCCAGCCTAAGTACCGTGATGAAAAACGTCCACGTAATGGACTTCTTCGTACGCGTGAATTCATCATGAAAGATGGTTATAGCTTCCACGCTAACTACGATAGCTTGGATGTAACTTATGATGAGTACAAGGCGGCCTACGAGCGTATCTTCACTCGCAGTGGTTTGGACTTCAAGGCGATCATCGGTGATGGTGGTGCCATGGGTGGTAAGGATAGCCAAGAATTTATGGCCATTACTCCTTCGCGTACAGACCTTGACCGTTGGGTGGTGTTAGACAAGTCTGTTGCATCATTTGACGAGATTCCTGCAGAAGTACAAGAAGAAATCAAGGCAGAATTGCTCAAATGGATGGTTTCTGGTGAAGACACCATTGCCTACTCAAGCGAGTCAAGCTATGCAGCTAACTTGGAAATGGCAACTAACGCCTACAAACCAAGCAACCGTGTTGTGACGGAAGAAGAAGTAGCTCGCGTGGAAACACCAGGTGTCAAATCGATTGATGAAGTGGCTGCTTTCTTGAATGTCTCTGAAGAGCAAACCATCAAGACCTTGGTTTATATCGCAGATGAGGAGCCAGTTGTGGCCCTACTCGTTGGCAATGACCAACTCAACGAAGTTAAGTTGAAAAACCACCTTGGAGCGGACTTCTTGGAACCTGCAACTGAGGCGGAAGTGAAAGAATTGTTGGGAGCGGACTTTGGATCTCTTGGCCCAGTTAATCTTCCTGAAAATGTTAAGATTATTGCTGACCGCAAGGTGCAAGATAGCCGCAATGCTGTTGTGGGGGCTAACGAAGATGGCTACCACTTGACGGGTGTCAACCCAGGTCGTGACTTCACTGCGGAATATGTCGATATCCGTGAAGTGCGTGAGGGTGAGATTTCTCCAGACGGACAAGGCGTTCTCAATTTTGCGCGTGGGATTGAGATTGGTCACATCTTTAAACTGGGTACTCGTTACTCAGCAAGTATGGGAGCAGATGTCTTGGACGAAAATGGCCGTGCTGTACCAATCATTATGGGTTGCTACGGTATCGGTGTCAGTCGTCTTCTTTCAGCCGTTATGGAGCAACACGCTCGCCTCTTTGTTAACAAGACGCCTAAAGGTGAATTCCGTTACGCTTGGGGCATCAACTTCCCTAAAGAATTAGCGCCATTTGATGTACACTTGATTCCAGTCAATGTCAAAGACGAAGCTTCTCTTGAATTGACAAGTAAGATCGAAGATCAATTGATCAAGGCCGGTTACGAAGTCTTGGTAGACGATCGCAACGAACGTGCCGGTGTTAAATTTAGCGATAGTGACTTGATTGGTTTGCCAATCCGCATCACTGTTGGGAAGAAAGCAGCTGACGGTGTCGTAGAAGTGAAAATCAAAGCTTCAGGTGACACGATTGAAGTACATGCAGACAACCTGCTTGAAACTCTTTCTATTTTAAATAAATAAGCAATGGTAGAAGGCTAGGATTCTCAACATCCTAGCCTTCTTTTTTGTAAGCTGATCCAGCTAGCTGAAAGGATCTTCTTATAGTCGAAAAGTTAGGCGAATTATGATAAAATAAAGGCTAGTAATTCGTCAGGGAGAAATCATGTCAACTAGCTTTGAAATCTTAATGAATCAGTTGGGAATGCCTTTAGAAATGCGTGAATCAGACGCTTTTAAAGGGGCTGAAATCCAAGAGGTCATCGTCCATAAGCTCAGTCGTGTTTGGGAATTTCGTTTTGTTTTTGCCGAAATTCTTCCCATCACGATTTTTCAGGAGCTCAAAAACCACTTGGCTGAGGAGTTTTCAAAGACAGGAAATCGAGCGGAGTTTGAGATTCAGGTAAAGAATCCAACTTTTAGTGATGAGCTCTTGCAAGCCTATTATCAGGAAGCTTTTGAAGATGGTCCCTGTGCGAGTCAAGGCTTTAAGAGCATGTATCAGCACCTACAAGTCCGCTCTCAAGGAGAAGAGTTGATCATTAGTGGCCCTTCATCTGTGGATACGGAGCACCACCGGAAAAACCATCTGCCTAATCTTGCTAGTCAATTGACCAAGTTTGGTTTTCCTCATTTCCAGTGTCGGGTTGAGGCGGATGACCAGTTGACAGAAGAACTCCATCAAGCCTTCGAGGCTGAGAAGGATCAAATCTTCCAAGCAGCTAATGAAGAAACCTTGCGGGCCATGGAGTCCTTGTCTCAAATGGCTCCACCACCAGCAGAGGAAAAACCAGCCTTTGATTTCAAGGCCAAAAAGGCTGTGGCCAAGCCTAAGCTGGATAAGGCAGAAGTCACTCCTATGATTGATATCACGACAGAAGAGAACCGCATTGTCTTTGAAGGAGTGGTCTTTGATGTTGAGCACAAGGTGACGCGGACAGGTCGGGTCTTGATCAATTTCAAGATGACCGACTATACTTCTAGTTTTTCGCTCCAAAAATGGGCTAAAAACGAAGAAGAAGCTCAGAAGTTTGATATGATCAAGAAAAATTCTTGGTTGCGGGTCCGTGGGAATATTGAGGTCAATAACTTTACCCGAGATTTGACCATGAATGTCCAGGATGTCCAAGAAGTGGTCCACTATGAGCGCAAGGATCTGATGCCAGAAGGCGAGCGTCGGGTCGAGTTCCATGCCCATACCAATATGTCGACTATGGATGCCCTACCTGAGGTAGAGGAGCTAGTCGCAAAAGCAGCCAAATGGGGTCACAAAGCAGTGGCTATCACAGACCATGGAAATGTGCAGTCCTTCCCTCATGGCTATAAGGCTGCCAAGAAAGCTGGTATCCAACTCATCTATGGGATGGAAGCCAATATCGTCGAAGACCGTGTGCCGATTACCTACAATGAAGTCGATCTAGACCTTCATGAAGCAACCTATGTGGTTTTTGACGTGGAAACGACTGGACTTTCAGCGATTTACAATGATTTGATTCAGGTTGCCGCATCTAAAATGCACAAGGGCAATATCATCGCTGAATTCGATGAGTTCATCAATCCAGGACACCCCATTTCCGCCTTTACAACGGATCTGACAGGCATTACCGATGACCATGTTCGAAATGCCAAACCTTTGAAACAGGTCTTGGAGGAGTTCCAGGAATTCTGTCAGGATGCGGTTTTGGTTGCCCATAATGCCACCTTTGACGTGGGTTTCATGAATGCCAACTATGAGCGTCATGGCCTTCCCAAAATCACTCAGCCAGTGATTGATACGTTAGAGTTCGCGCGTAACCTTTATCCAGAGTACAAGCGTCATGGTTTGGGTCCCTTGACCAAGCGCTTCGGCGTTGCCTTGGAGCACCACCACATGGCCAACTATGACGCGGAAGCGACGGGTCGCTTGCTCTTTATCTTTATCAAGGATGTCGCAGAAAAACATGGCGTGACCAATCTAGCCAAGTTGAATGTGGATCTAATTAGTCCAGATTCCTATAAAAAGGCACGTGTCAAACACGCGACCATCTATGTCAAGAACCAGACCGGCTTGAAAAATATGTTCAAATTGGTCTCTCTTTCCAATACTCAATATTTTGAGGGTGTTCCTCGGATTCCGCGGACAGTTTTAGATGCCCATCGAGAAGGCTTGATCCTGGGATCGGCTTGTTCTGAAGGAGAGGTCTTTGACGCGGTCGTTTCTCAAGGAGTTGACGCAGCAGTCGAAGTAGCCAAGTATTATGACTTTATTGAGGTGATGCCTCCAGCCATCTATGCGCCCCTCATTGCCAAAGAGCAGGTCAAAGACATGGAGGAGCTCCAGACCATCATCAAGAGCTTGATTGAGGTGGGAGATCGCCTTGGGAAACCGGTCCTCGCGACAGGTAATGTCCACTACCTAGAGCCTGAGGAAGAGATCTATCGAGAAATCATTGTCCGCAGTCTTGGGCAAGGAGCTATCATTAACCGGACCATCGGTCATGGAGAAAATGCTCAACCAGCTCCTCTGCCAAAAGCTCATTTCCGCACAACCAATGAAATGCTGGATGAATTTGCCTTTCTAGGGGAAGACTTGGCACGAAAATTGGTCATTGAAAACACCAACGCTCTGGCAGAAATCTTTGAACCTGTTGAAGTGGTCAAGGGGGACCTCTACACACCATTTATCGACAAGGCCGAAGAGACAGTTGCCGAATTGACCTATCAGAAGGCCTTTGAAATCTATGGCAATCCGCTACCAGATATTGTCGATCTACGGATTGAAAAAGAGTTGACCTCTATCCTGGGGAATGGCTTCGCCGTGATCTATCTGGCTTCCCAACTCTTGGTGCATCGTTCCAATGAACGGGGCTACCTGGTGGGTTCACGGGGATCTGTTGGATCCAGTTTCGTGGCAACCATGATCGGGATTACGGAGGTTAATCCACTTTCTCCTCACTATGTCTGTGGTCAGTGCCAGTACAGTGAGTTCATCACCGATGGTTCCTATGGTTCTGGATTTGATATGCCTAATAAGGACTGTCCAAACTGTGGCCACAAGCTTAGTAAGAACGGCCAAGACATTCCCTTTGAGACCTTCCTTGGTTTTGATGGGGACAAGGTACCCGATATCGATTTGAACTTCTCAGGGGAGGATCAGCCGAGTGCCCACTTGGATGTCCGGGATATCTTTGGGGAAGAATACGCCTTCCGGGCAGGAACGGTTGGTACTGTGGCTGCCAAGACGGCCTATGGCTTTGTCAAGGGCTATGAGCGAGATTATGGCAAGTACTACCGAGATGCAGAGGTAGAACGCCTAGCCCAAGGAGCCGCTGGGGTCAAACGGACAACCGGTCAGCACCCAGGGGGAATCGTTGTTATTCCAAACTATATGGATGTCTATGACTTCACTCCGGTCCAATATCCAGCAGATGACGTGACAGCTGAATGGCAGACAACCCACTTTAACTTCCACGATATCGATGAGAACGTCCTCAAGCTCGATGTCCTGGGACACGATGATCCGACCATGATTCGGAAGCTTCAAGACTTGTCAGGCATTGATCCAAATGATATTCCTATGGATGATCCAGGGGTCATGGCCCTCTTCTCAGGGACCGATATCCTAGGAGTCACACCGGAGCAAATCGGTACCTCGACCGGTATGCTGGGAATTCCAGAGTTTGGGACCAACTTCGTTCGGGGTATGGTCGATGAGACCCATCCTACCACCTTTGCCGAATTGCTTCAGCTTTCTGGTCTGTCTCACGGTACCGACGTATGGTTGGGAAATGCCCAAGACTTGATCAAGGCAGGCATTGCTGATCTATCGACCGTTATCGGATGTCGGGACGACATCATGGTTTACCTCATGCACGCTGGCCTGGATCCAAAAATGGCCTTTACCATCATGGAGCGGGTGCGGAAAGGCATGTGGCTCAAGATTCCTGAAGAAGAGCGCAATGGCTATATCGAGGCCATGAAGGCTAACAACGTCCCTGAATGGTACATCGAGTCTTGTGGAAAAATCAAGTACATGTTCCCCAAAGCCCATGCGGCAGCCTACGTTATGATGGCCTTACGGGTAGCTTATTTCAAAGTGCACCATCCTCTCTACTATTACTGTGCTTACTTCTCTATTCGGGCTAAGGCTTTTGATATCAAGACCATGGGTGCAGGCCTAGAAGCCGTGAAAGCGCGGATGAAGGAGATTGCTGAAAAACGTAAGAACAACGAAGCTTCCAATGTGGAAATCGACCTCTACACCACTCTTGAAATTGTCAATGAGATGTGGGAGCGTGGCTTCAAGTTTGGGAAGCTAGACCTCTACCGCAGTGATGCGACGGAATTCATCATCGATGGAGACACCCTTATCCCACCATTTGTCGCCATGGATGGATTGGGAGAGAACGTAGCCAAGCAGATTGTACGAGCTCGCAAAGAAGGAGAATTCCTTTCTAAAACAGAGTTGCGCAAACGTGGAGGCGTCTCCTCAACCTTGGTAGAAAAGATGGACGAGATGGGAATCCTTGGTAATATGCCAGAAGACAACCAGCTCAGTCTCTTTGATGATTTGTTTTAATGGATCAACGATCCTCGCTCGGTTTGAGGTTGGTTAATGATAGAAAAGAAAAAAAGAGCAACATCCTGGAAGTCAGGGAAAGTCATTTCCATTCGCCTACGAAATGGTGTTTATGTCTTAGCACAAATGGTGCGAGAGCCCTATCTGATATTTTTTAACCATTTTAAGGAGGAAAATAGCTGGAAGGGAGTGACCTTGAAAGAGGAGAATATTCTCTTTTGTAAAGCAGTCACTCGTCAGTTTCTACGCTCTAGTCCTGTAACGATTGTCAAAGACCTTGAGCCCCTGTTAGATTATCGGTTACCCAAAGAATGGATTTATAGCCATATGGGTGGGCACCCGATTACGGTTTCGGTGAAGGGACGGGAGCGCCAAGTAGCTGGTTTTGGTCGACGCTGTTCTTTAGTTCTAGCGGATAAGGACAGTGGTCAACCGGAGGATAATCCTCTGCTGGGACTCTTCCAAGCCTATATCCTACCAGATATCAAAGAACAGGATTGGGAACGAGTAGGTCAGGCTGAACACATGTCCATTGAAGTATTTCCAACACTCAATGAACGTCTCTATCTCTGCTCTCTCTATGGGAAAAATGTGAATCCAGAGCTAGATATCTCTTTGGGAAAGCCCCTGCCCGATGCTTATGAAATCTATCTCGATATTCTTACCAACAGCCCAGAGGCTCAACGTCTCTATCTAGGAGAGTACGAAGAATAAGAAAGGACATTTGATGAAACTTAGAATTTTTGCGGAAAACAAGCCAGCTCAAAAGGTTTTTGAATATCAGTTAGAGCTTGCTGATCAGACAATTCTTCTATCGACAGCACTCTTGTCAGGTGCAATTGCTTTGGCAGGATTATTTTCTGCTTTGAAAGAAAAATAAATATAGAAAAGGATTGAACATGGTTTTACCAAATTTTAAAGAAAACTTAGAAAAATACGCAAAATTGTTGGTGGCAAACGGCATCAACGTGCAACCTGGCCATACCTTGGCTTTGAACATCGATGTGGAGCAAAGAGAATTGGCCCACTTGATTGTGAAGGAAGCCTATGCTTTGGGGGCACATGAAGTTATTGTCCAATGGGCAGATGATTTTACTACCCGGGAGAAATTCCTCCATGCACCGATGGATCGCTTGGACAATGTGCCTGACTACAAGATTGCTGAGATGAACTACCTCTTGGAACACAAGGCCAGTCGCTTGGGTGTGCGTTCATCTGATCCAGGTGCCTTAAATGGTGTCGATGCAGAGAAGCTTTCTGCTTCTGCTAAAGCTTTGGGCATGGCCATGAAACCAATGCGCATCGCCACTCAATCTAACAAGGTCAGCTGGACAGTTGCTGCGGCAGCAGGTTTAGAGTGGGCGAAAAAGGTCTTTCCAAATGCGGCTAGTGATGAAGAAGCAGTGGATCTCCTGTGGGATCAGATCTTCAAGACCTGCCGGGTATACGAAGAAGATCCAGTCAAAGCTTGGGAAGAGCATGCAGCTATTCTCAAGAGCAAGGCAGATACACTTAATAAGGAACAATTCTCAGCTCTTCATTACACAGCACCAGGAACAGATTTGACTCTTGGCTTGCCGAAGAACCACGTCTGGGAATCTGCGGGGGCTATAAATGCCCAGGGCGAAGGCTTCCTGCCAAACATGCCGACAGAAGAGGTCTTCACAGCTCCTGACTTCCGTCGTGCAGAAGGTTATGTAACCTCTACAAAACCGCTTAGCTACAATGGGAACATCATCGAAGGCATCAAAGTGACTTTTGAAAATGGAGAAATCGTAGATATCACAGCAGAAAAAGGCGATCAAGTCATGAAAGATTTGGTCTTCAAAAACAAGGGAGCGCGTGCCTTAGGTGAATGTGCCCTCGTACCAGATCCAAGCCCAATTTCACAGTCAGGCATCACCTTCTTCAACACACTCTTTGATGAAAATGCCTCTAACCACTTGGCCATCGGAGCAGCCTATGCAACCAGTGTAGAAGGTGGCGCAGAGTTCACAGAAGAAGAACTCGAAGCAGCCGGCCTCAACCGCTCAGACGTCCACGTCGACTTCATGATCGGCTCAAACCAAATGGATATCGATGGCATCCGAGAAGACGGCACCCGCGTCCCAGTCTTCCGCAACGGAGATTGGGCAATATAGGGAGCAGGACAGAAATCGGTAGACGCAGTCTCGATTTCGTAGTCCTGCCCCCGCAAAGTTGATTAGGAAGTACGAGTACCGCTGGTAGGAGTAGTTCCAATCAACCCCTGCGCCGAGAGACAGAAATCGGTAGACGCAGTCTCGATTTCTACCTCGCTTTTCGGTTTTAAGGCTCGGGCAAAAAAGGTCCACAGGACCTTTTTAGTACCCCCGCCCAGTTGATTAGAAAGGGCCTTGCTTCGCAATCCCTATCCGCCACCTCAAAACAGTGTTTTGAGCAATCAACCCCTGCGCCGAGAGACAGAAATCGGTAGACGCAGTCTCGATTTCTACCTCGCTTTTCGGTTTTAAGGCTCGGGCAAAAAAGGTCCACAGGACCTTTTTAGTACCCCCGCCCAGTTGATTAGGAAGGGGCCTTGCTCTGCAATCCCTATTCGCCGCCTCAAAACAGTGTTTTGAGCAATCAACCACTGCGCCAAGAGACAGAAATCAGTAACTCGAAGAGTTTGATTTCTACCTCGCTTCTTGGTTTTAAGGCTCGGGCAAAAAAGATCCACAGGACCTTTTTAGTACCCCCGCCCAGTTGATTAGGAAGGGGCCTTGCTCCGCAATCCCTATTCGCCGCCTCAAAACAGTGTTTTGGGCCATCAACCCCTGCGCCGAGAGACGGAAATGAGGTACTTAGAGCCTTTGTTTTTAGAATACATCAATAAAGAGTTTGGTTTTAACGACCAAGCTCTTTTTTGTGTCAGCTAGTTTTAATAAAATATAGGGATAAAATTTTATAGCTTCTTCTCTTAATTAAAGAACCTTTCAAAGAAGCCTTGACGAGGGCCTGCTTTCTAGATAGACTGGAAGTAAGCGTTTACACACAACAAATTTTAGGAGGTCCTGATGAAATCACATCAACCACGTTATGCTATTCGCAAGTATGCTGTAGGAGTTGCTTCGGTACTGGTTGGCTTTTTTGCCAGCGGTCAAGTCGTAGCAGCAGATACGCCAAGCGTTACAGAAAGCCCTGCAACGACTCTTCCGACACAGCCAAGTGAAGGAGACTTGCCTCAGTCTGCTACCGAGGAAACTGCTCAGCCGGTAGTAGAAAAACCAATTGTTCCTGCTCCAATCGTCGATCAAAGTCAACCGACCCTACCTGATCGAGAACTGCGCGCATCCGATCTTGATCGCTTGATTCGTGAAGAAGCGATCTCTGTCACAGAAGCTGATGTGACAACTCAACCGGTAACAGCAGCGACTGAAACACCCGCTAAAGATCCAGAGCAAGAAGAAAAATTGGCCAAGAAAAAGGTCATCTCTATTGATGCGGGACGCAAATACTTCTCGCCTGATCAAATCAAGGAAATCATTGATGAAGCCAGCAAGACAGGTTATACCGATTTGCATCTCTTAGTGGGAAATGACGGCTTGCGCTTTGTCCTTGATGACATGTCCTTGCAAGTAGGAGACGCGTCCTACTCAAGTCAAGCGGTCAAAGAGGCTGTAGAAAAAGGAACCAAAGCCTACTATGATGATCCAAATGGAACAGCCTTGACTCAGGCTCAAATGGATGAGATTTTGGCTTATGCCAAATCCAAGAAAATAGGGGTCATTCCAACGATTAATAGCCCAGGGCACATGGATGCGATTTTGACAGCTATGGAGCAATTGGGAATCGAAAACCCTCACTTTAATTACTTTGGTACGAAAAAGTCAGAACGGACTGTCGATTTAGACAACCAAAAAGCTCTAGATTTCACTAAAGCCTTGGTGGACAAGTATGTGGCTTATTTCAGTGGCAAGACAGAAATCTTTAACATCGGCTTGGACGAATATGCCAATGATGCAACAGATGCCCATGGTTGGCAGGTCCTTCAAGCTAGCAAGCATTGGCCAGATGAAGGCTATCCAGATAAAGGCTACGAAAAATTCATCCAATATGCCAATGATCTAGCGGCTATTGTGAAAAAACACAAGATGAAACCAATGGCCTTCAACGACGGTATCTACTACAATGGCGACACCTCCTACGGAACCTTTGATAAGGATATCATTGTTTCCTACTGGACAGGTGGTTGGAACGGCTATGATGTGGCTTCGTCAAAATTCCTATCTGAACTAGGCCATCAAATTCTTAATACCAATGATGCTTGGTATTATGTCCTCGGCCGGGATAAGGCTGGATCTGGCTGGTACAATCTCGATCAAGGACTTGAAGGGATTTCCAAGTCAGCGATTGATGTTGTTCAAAAAAATGATGGGGCTAAGGTTCCCTTCATTGGTGGGATGGTAGCTGCCTGGGCAGATACCCCATCAGCAACCTACAAAAAAGAGCTACTCTTCAAGCTCATGCACGCTTTTGCAGATAAGAATGCGGACTACTTTGTAGCAGATCCTGAAGTTGTTGAAAAAGCTCTGGCGGAAGCTCCAACTGATTTAGACCACTACACACCAGAATCCCTAGTGGCCTTTACAGCAGCAAAAAAGGCGCTGGAAGGAGTAGGAGCAGAGACGACTCGAGCAGAAGCTAAGGAACTGATTGCTTCTCTCAAAGCCGCTCAAGAGTCCTTAGTCTATACAGAAAGCTATGCCAAAGAGTTGGCAGACAAGGAAGCTGCTGAAAAACTAGCTAAGAGCAAGGTGATTTCCATTGACGCAGGACGCAAATACTTCTCATTGGATCAGCTGAAACGAATCGTGGACAAGGCCAGTGAGCTAGGCTACTCTGACTTGCACCTCCTTGTCGGAAACGATGGCATGCGCTTCGTCCTCGATGATATGACGGTGGAAGCTAATGGCAAGACTTATGCCAGCGATGACGTGAAACAGGCCCTTCTCGAAGGAACCAAAGCCTACTATGACGATCCAAATGGTCAAGCCTTGACCCAAGCAGAGATGGACGAATTGTTGGCTTATGCGACTTCTAAAGGAATTGGCTTGATCCCAGCAGTCAATAGTCCAGGTCACATGGATGCCATCTTGGTAGCGATGGAAAAACTAGGTATCGAACATCCGCAAGCGACCTTTGATACGGTCTCTAAGACAACCATGGATTTGACCAACGAAGAAGCGGTCAACTTCACCAAGGCCCTCATTGGCAAGTACATGGACTATTTCAAAGGCAAGTCTAAGATCTTTAACTACGGAACAGACGAATACGCCAATGATGCTACTAATGCCCAAGGCTGGTACTACCTCAAATGGTATGAGCTCTATGGTAAGTTTGCGGACTATTCCAATAGTCTGGCTGCTATGGCTCGTGAAAAAGGCTTGCAGCCAATGGCCTTTAACGATGGCTTCTACTATGGAGACGAAGATGATGTTACCTTTGACAAGGACGTCTTGATTTCTTACTGGTCTAAAGGATGGTGGGGCTATAACCTCGCATCACCACAGTACCTCGCAGACAAGGGCTATAAATTCCTCAATACCAACGGTGACTGGTACTATGTTTTGGGCCATAGAGGAGATCAAAGCTATCCACTCGATAAAGCTCTTCAACATTCAGAAACCGTTCCATTTGAACAATTAGCTTCAACCAAATACCCTGATGTGAAATTACCAGTGTCCGGAAGTATGTTGGGAATTTGGGCAGATGAACCAGCTAATGAATACAAGGAAGAAGAAGTCTTCCAGGTCATGGAAGCATTTGCCAACCACAATAAGGACTACTTCAAAGCTGACTATACAGCCCTTCGTGCGGTCCTTGCCAATGTTCCAACAGATCTTTCCATCTACACTGAGGAATCTCGTTCAGCTCTTGCAACGGTGCTAGATCAGTTAAATTGGAAGATCAGTCGTGCTCACCAAGAAAAAGTGGCAGAGCAGGTTGAACAGGTAACTCAAGCTCTCAGTCAATTGAAACCAATCACCCAAGTGGGAAGCCAAGCAGAAGATGATGTCAGAGCCTTGGTAGCAGACATACCAAGTTTGGAAGTTGTCGAAAAAGAACTGGATTTTGAAGTTGTCGAACGGACCAATCCAGATCTAGCCAAGGGTGAACGAAAAGTGGTTCAAGCAGGTGTCAAAGGTCAGCAGCGTGAATTTGTTGCGGTCTCTGCCCTTGATGAGAGCCGCCAAGTGCTAGGAACAGAAGTATCGAAAGAAGCTATTGCTGAGATTGTGGAAGTGGGAACCAAGGAGGCAGAAGTGATTACTCCGACTCCAGGTTTACAGGATGGTCCAAGTCCTCAACCAGACTTACCTCAAGTTGATCAAGGAGGTCATCATCAAGTAAGACCAGTAGCTCCTGAAGTGAAGCCACTTGTGAACGCTCAACCAGCTCCAGTCGCTTCAGAACAAAAAACAGTAGAAGAGGCTAAGCTAACACCGATGCAAGATCAAACATCGGCTAGTCATCAGCTTCCTGAGACTGGACAAGAGTCTATTTTAGGATTGGCTTTGCTTGGAGCAATCTTAGGAGCGACAGGGATGAGTCTCAAAGGACGGAAAGAAGACTAATCAGCCCCCCGATTGAACTAAGTTTTTCTATTTTCCAGACATGGAAAAGGAAAGACTTGGTTCTTTTTTTGTCTCGGAAACTGTACCCGGACAGTTCTCTCTTTTCCGCCTTGTTCAGCTTGGATGAACTTGATAAAATAAAAACATGACACGATACAAAGCAACTATTTCTTACGATGGAACTCTATTTGCTGGTTTCCAACGCCAACCGCATGCCCGTAGTGTGCAAGAAGAAATCGAGAAGACCTTGATGCGTCTCAATCAAGGAAATCCTGTGACCATACATGGAGCAGGCCGGACGGATGCAGGTGTCCATGCCCTTGGGCAGGTCATCCATTTTGATCTCCCTCAAGCGCGGGACGAGGAGAAGCTCCGCTTCGCCCTCGATACCCAAACCCCAGAGGATATTGACTTTATCCGGGTGGAGCAAGTTCCCGATGACTTTCACTCGCGCTACCAGAAGCACAGCAAGACCTATGAATTTATCGTGGATTATGGTCGTCCCAAGAATCCCATGATGCGCCACTATGCAACCCACTACCCCTATCCTTTGGATGTGGAAAAGATGCAAGCAGCTATCCGAAAGTTGGAGGGAACCCATGATTTCACCGGTTTTACAGCTTCGGGTACCAGTGTGGAAGACAAGGTTCGCACGATTACAGAGGCTCGCTTGGACGAGGATGCAGAACATCATCGCCTTATCTTTACCTTTTCGGGCAATGGCTTTCTCTACAAGCAAATCCGCAATATGGTGGGAACTTTGTTGAAGATCGGAAATGATCGGATGCCGATAGAGCAGATCGATCTGATTTTAGAAAAGAAGGACCGCAATCTAGCAGGTCCTACAGCAGCACCAAATGGCTTATATTTAAAGGAGATCCGTTATGAGTAATGAATTGATTCTAGCTATTTCAGGAAATGATATTTTTAGTGGGGGAGGTCTTCACGCTGACCTGGCCACCTATACAACCAACAAACAGCATGGCTTTGTAGCAGTGACTTGTTTGACCGCCATGACCGAGCACGGTTTTGAAGTGATTCCGGTGGATCCGACGACCTTTGCTCAACAGCTCAACTCTCTCAAGGATGTTCCTTTCTCTGCTATTAAACTCGGCCTCTTGCCAAATGTCCAAGTGGCAGACTTAGCCTTGGACTATGTCAAAGCCCATGCGGAGATTCCTGTGGTACTAGACCCTGTCTTGGTCTGCAAGGAAACCCATGACGTGGAAGTGTCAGCCCTTCGAGACGAATTGATCAAGTTCTTCCCTTATGTGACCATCATCACGCCAAACTTACCAGAAGCTGAGATCTTGACTCAAAGCAAGATTCAATCGCTCGACGATATGAAGGAGGCAGCTCGCAAGCTCCATGAATTGGGAGCAGCGACTGTCGTGGTCAAAGGGGGCAATCGTCTTAACAAGGAAAAAGCCATCGATGTCTTTTATGACGGCCAAGACTTTACGGTCTTCGAAGAAGACGTTTTAGAAAAGAATAATACAGGAGCTGGTTGTACCTTTGCCTCTAGCATAGCAAGCCAGTTAGTCCAAGGGAAGGCAACCTTAGAAGCTGTCAAAGCCTCTAAAGACTTTGTCTACCAAGCCATTCAAAAATCAGATCAATATGGAGTAGTTCAATATGACCAATAAACGGACCCAAGTAATCGCGCATTTAGCCATTTTAACCGCCTTGACAGTTGTGCTAGGCTATTATACCAAGTTGCCAACTCCTACCGGGATGGTGACCTTGCTGGATCTAGGCGTCTACTTTACCGCCTTTTATTTGGGGCGCAAAGAAGGAGCAGTGGTCGGTGGTCTTGGTGCCTTTCTCTTGGACCTCCTCTCTGGCTATCCTCAATGGATGTTCTTTAGTCTCTTGTTCCACGGGGCTCAAGGCTATTTTGCTGGCCTTAAAGGAAAAGCCCGTTACATCGGTCTGCTTCTAGGAACGGTTATCATGGTAGGTGGTTATGCCCTATCTTCAGCACTCTTTTTAGGAAATACCTGGGTAGCGGCCATTGAAGAGGTTCCTCATAATTTGGTTCAAAACTTCGTTGGGATGGCTCTGGGATATGCTCTGTATCATTTCTTACCAAAGAAGGGAAATTAGAAGATGGAGTTAGAGCAATTAAAAAGAGAAACCCAGGAGATCTTGCTGGATCTTTTATCCAAGGCCAATCTGCATCAGGGACAAATCCTCGTATTAGGCCTGTCCACCAGTGAAGTCGCTAGTGCAAGTATCGGGAAGAACTCAAGCCTAGAGATTGGACAAGCCATTGTGAAAACCATCTTGGATACCCTGACTCCCAAAGGGATTTACTTAGCTGTCCAAGGATGTGAGCACCTTAACCGCGCTTTGGTGGTCGAACGTGAACTAGCAGAAAAGAAAGACTTAGAAATCGTCAATGTACTACCGAGCCTCCATGCGGGGGGTGCCGGTCAGTTGGCTGCTTTCGGTTATATGAAAGACCCTGTCGAAGTGGAATACATCACAGCCCAGGCTGGTTTGGATATCGGGGATACTTCGATTGGGATGCATGTCAAGCATGTGCAAGTACCCGTTCGCCCTGTCTTGAAAGAACTAGGTGGCGCGCATGTGACGGCTCTAGCCAGTCGTCCCAAGTTGATCGGTGGGGCGCGTGCTACTTACCAGGAAGACCCACTTCGGAAGTCCTAATAGGAAGGAAACTAGTTCAGGTACGGACTAGTTTTTTTATTCCGGGACAATTTTTGAGATAGGAAAGAAATTTTAAATCTTTTTGTCTTCAGAAACCACTATAAAATTCCTCTAAAAAGAAGCAGTTTCTACAAAACCAAGATGCCCAAAAACTTGCATTTTCGAAGTTTTATGGTAAAATTATTAGGAATGACTATATTATTTTAAGGAGAGACAGAATGTCTGTATCATTTGAAAACAAAGAAACAAACCGCGGAGTATTGACTTTTACCATCAGTCAAGACCAAATTAAACCAGCTTTAGACCGCGTGTTTGAGTCTGTTAAGAAAAACTTGAACGTACCAGGATTCCGTAAAGGTCACCTTCCACGTCCGATCTTCAACCAACGTTTTGGTGAAGAATCACTTTATCAAGATGCTTTGAACGATCTTCTTCCAGCAGCTTATGAAGCAGCAGTAAAAGAAGCAGGTCTTGAAGTGGTTGCTCAACCAACTTTTGACGTTGTATCAATGGAAAAAGGTCAAGATTGGACATTGACAGCAAATGTTGTTACAAAACCAGAAGTAAAATTGGGTGCTTACAAAGACCTTGAAGTATCTGTAGAAGTTTCTAAAGAAGTAACAGATGAAGATGTAGATGCACGTATCGAACGCGAACGCAACAACTTGGCTGAATTGGTAATCAAAGAAGGACCAGCAGCTGAAGGTGATACCGTTGTGATCGACTTTGTAGGTTCTGTTGACGGTGTTGAATTTGACGGAGGAAAAGGAGATAACTTCTCACTTGGACTTGGTTCAGGTCAATTCATCCCAGGTTTCGAAGACCAATTGGTTGGACACTCAGCTGGTGAAACAGTTGATGTTATCGTAACTTTCCCAGAAAACTACCAAGCAACTGACCTTGCAGGTAAAGAAGCAAAATTCGTGACAACCATCCACGAAGTAAAAGCAAAAGAAGTACCAGCTCTTGACGATGAATTGGCAAAAGACATCGACGAAGAAGTTGAAACTCTTGCTGAATTGAAAGAAAAATACCGCAAAGAGTTGGCTGAAGCAAAAGAAGAAGCATACAAAGATGCAGTTGAGTCAGCAGCGATTGACCTTGCAGTAGAAAATGCAGAAATCGTTGACCTTCCAGAAGAAATGATCCACGAAGAAGTACACCGTGCTGTTAACGAATTCCTTGGAAACATGCAACGTCAAGGAATCTCTCCAGATATGTACTTCCAAATCACTGGTACAACTCAAGAAGATCTTCACAAACAATATGAAGCAGATGCAGCAGCACGTACTAAGACAAACCTTGTCGTAGAAGCAGTTGCTAAAGCAGAAGGCTTCGAAGCAACTGACGAAGAAGTAACTGCAGAAATCGAACAATTGGCAGCAGACTACAACATGCCAGTTGAACAAGTTCGTAGCTTGCTTTCACCAGAAATGTTGAAACACGATATTGCTGTGAAGAAAGCTGTTGAAGTGATCACAAGCACTGCAAAAGTAAAATAAAAAAGACGATCTTCCATCTTGATGGAAATAAGTCATAAGAAGAAAAGCTGAGGCCATGTGTCCCGGCTTTTCTCTTCTTATTGGCACGGAATTTTCCTTTGACGAAAGGGGAAAATTATCGTACAATAGAGTGTAACGATAAATGATGTATTCTAGGGGTATCCTCTTTTTTAATGAAAAAGAGTGTTGCCTTGAGATAAAAATGAAGGAGATCTACCTTGGAATTAGAAGTATTTGCTGGACAAGAAAAAAGTGAACTTTCAATGATTGAAGTAGCCCGTGCGATCTTAGAATCACGTGGCCGTGATCATGAAATGTATTTCAATGACCTGGTCAATGAAATTCAAATCTACCTCGAAAAATCAAACAGTGAAATTCGTGAAGCTCTTCCCTTGTTCTATACAGAATTAAATGTGGATGGAAGCTTTATCCCACTAGGAGACAACAAATGGGGACTTCGCTCATGGTATGCGATCGATGAGGTAGATGAAGAAATCATCGCTCTTGAAGAAACTGATGAAGACGAAGAGCCTAAGAAACGTAAGAAAAAACGTGTCAACGCCTTTATGGATGGAGACGAAGACGCGATCGATTACAATGCGGATGATCCAGAAGACGAAGATGTCTACGAAGCAGATCCAGCGCTTACTTACGATGATGAAAACCCAGAAGATGAGAAGGATGAAGTAGAAGCCTATGACGCTGAAATCAATGAAATCTCACCAGACGAGTTGGATGAAGAAGTTGAGTTAAGTGACGAAGAAGACGAAGAAGAGTCTTACGAAGACGAAGAATAATCCAAAAAACAAGGAATTCGTTCCTTGTTTTTTGTTTGCTTGAAGAAGGCTTCAAGGAGGAGTATAATAAGGGTGTAAGAATGATGTAGCGAAGAAGGAGGAAGGACATATGGACTGGATACTTGATCAAAGTTTGGTGGATTTGGGGATTGAGACAGTTGTAATCGGAGTGGCCAAACAGGTGGATCCACAAGCTCCCTTGTCTGCAACTTTCCTAGCTAAAAAGAAGGAGATGGAAGCCTGGGCCTTAAATTGTGATCTCAGCTCGGTGAAAGAGGAGGCAGTTGTACAAGGATATATGGACTTGTTGAAGGAAGCGGGGCGTAGTGTCAAGAAGAACCCGCCGACAATTCTTGCTTTGATTAAGAATATCCAAAGTCGTGGCTTTCTTCCAACGATCAATAGTGTGATTGATATCTATAATGTTGAATGTCTCCGTTCCTTTTTAGCCATTGGAGGGCATGATCTGGATAAAATCCAGAAACCAATCGAGTTTACGATTAGTCAAAGAGAGGATACCTTTTTGCCCATCTTATCAACAGAAAAGCATGTTAGTGAAACCGATCCGGTCTACCGAGATCAAGAGGGTATTATGGCCTGGCTAGATGTGAGAGATGGTGAGCGCTATAAGATGGAGGAGACTACCCGCAATGCCCTCTTTATCATCCAGGGAAACAGAGCGACCTCTGTAGAGATGCGCTTGGAAGCACTGGAGCGGATTAGAGAAGATTTGTCCTCTTGCATGCCCGATTTAGAATTTGAAAAATATCTGGTTACCCCCAGTGAGACAATTCCAGTCCCTTAAAGGAGCCCTTCTGTAATAGGGATGAATCCTCATTTGAACAGGAGAGACAAGTGAAGCTGCCGACGCTCTGCTTAACCTGTGAGAATCTGCCAACTTTGAAAAAAGTTTGAAAAAAATCTTGACAAGTAAGTAGAAGATTGATATACTAGTAAGGTACTTAATCGCGGGGATGGCGGAATTGGCAGACGCGCAGGACTAAGGATCCTGTGACCGCTTTAGGTCGTGAGGGTTCAAGTCCCTCTCTCCGCATCGGATAATCAAGACAGCTTCGGCTGTCTTTTTTCTTGTTCATTTAGGAGAAAGATTGCTTGAAAGAGAAGAAAACGCTTTAAAGCTTCAGGAAAAGCTAGCATTTTCAATGAAAAAGTGATAAAATAAACAATGTAAGTGGTTTAACCACAATAAATTAGAGGAGGCCTACTACTAATGGCAATCGTTTCAGCAGAAAAATTTGTCCAAGCAGCTCGTGACAATGGTTACGCAGTTGGTGGATTTAACACAAACAACCTTGAGTGGACTCAAGCTATCTTGCGTGCAGCAGAAGCTAAAAAAGCTCCAGTTTTGATCCAAACTTCTATGGGTGCTGCTAAATACATGGGTGGTTACAAAGTAGCTCGCAACATGATCGCTAACCTTGTTGAAGCAATGGGTATCACTGTACCAGTTGCAATCCACTTGGACCATGGTCACTACGAAGATGCTCTTGAGTGTATCGAAGTTGGTTACACTTCAATCATGTTCGACGGATCACACCTTCCAGTTGAAGAAAACCTTAAATTGGCGAAAGAAGTTGTAGAAAAAGCTCACGCTAAAGGTATCTCAGTTGAAGCTGAAGTTGGTACAATCGGTGGTGAAGAAGACGGTATCGTTGGTAAAGGTGAATTGGCACCAATCGAAGATGCTAAAGCAATGGTTGCTACAGGAATCGACTTCTTGGCAGCAGGTATTGGTAACATCCACGGTCCATACCCAGCAAACTGGGAAGGTCTTGACCTTGACCACTTGAAGAAATTGACAGAAGCTCTTCCAGGATTCCCAATCGTATTGCACGGTGGTTCAGGTATCCCTGATGAGCAAATCCAAGCAGCTATCAAACTTGGTGTTGCGAAAGTTAACGTTAACACTGAGTGCCAAATCGCATTCGCTAACGCAACTCGTCAATTCGTACGTGAATACGATGCAAACGAAGCAGAATACGACAAGAAGAAACTCTTCGACCCACGTAAATTCTTGAAACCAGGATTCGAAGCAATCACAGCTTCAGTTGAAGAACGTATCGACGTATTTGGTAGCGAAAACAAAGCTTAATCTTGCTTGAAACGTTATTAACCAGAGGTTTATCCGCAAGGATAAGCCTTTTTTGGTTCTCTTATTTGGAAAAGTGTTTATTGTAAACAAAAAATGATTGCGATTCTGACAGTTTAAGGTTATAATAAACAAAAACGAAGTAAGTAGGTAGGGAATGAAAAAACAGGAAAGACTGAATGAGATTATCAATCTGGTCAATAAAGCTGGAACCGTTTATGTTCAAGACATCATGGAAAGTATGCAGGTGTCGGATATGACGGTCCGTCGGGATTTGATTGAATTGGAAAAGCAAGGTCTCCTTATTCGGGTTCGAAATGGAGCCAAAAGTAACCAATTCCTCCCATCACGGGAACTGCCCCATGAAGAGAAGTTGCTAAAGAATATTCTAGCTAAGCGTGAAGTAGCGAAGAAAGCTAGCGAACTGATAAAAGAAGGCGAGAGTATTTTCCTTGGACCGGGGACCTCTGTTGAAGTTCTTTCTGAAGCCATTAATAATAAGGAACTGCGCGTGGTGACAAATTGTCTACCGATTTTTCAAGAATTGTTAAAGAAAAAAAGTGATACCTTTAAGGTAATCCTCTTGGGAGGAGAACTCCGAGAAACCAGTCAAGCTTTTGTCGGCGAGATAACGAACACTCTCATGGAAAGAATGTACTTCCACAAGATGTTTTTTAGTGGGAATGGCATTGTGGATGGACGGGTTCTGACCTCTTCTTTTGAAGAAGCCTATACGCAAAAGTTAGCCTTAGAACGTTCTTCCGAAGCCTATCTACTGATTGACTCCTCCAAGATTGGCAAGGAAGACTTTACCTCTATCTGTTCCTTGAAAAAAGTAACTGCGGTGATAACGGACGATGCATCTGAGAAAGCACATGAAGAATTAGAGGAATATACACGTGTGATTGTATAAATAATAAACTGAAAAGAGAGAGCGATTCTCTCTTTTTTTGTTTATTACAAACAATTTAGGGCTAAAAAATAATAAAAAATAAAGAAAAATGAAAAAAATAAACAAAAAACAGTTGACAACAAACAAAATTAGCGCTATACTGTGTTTGTGAATAACAAAACGAAGTCGAATGAAGAAAGAGGAGAACTTTCTTTGTTGACGGAAATGCAAAAAGGAGAAGCATATGGCAATTGTAGTTGGTGCGGATGCAGCAGGTATCCGCTTAAAAGAAGTAGTCAAAGAATATTTGGAAGCAGAAGGTTTCCAAGTCGTGGACGTGACAGAAGAAGGGCAAGACTTTGTCGATGTGACCTTAGCTGTTGCAAAAGAAGTGAAACAAGCAGAAGATAATCTGGGTATTGTTATTGACGCTTACGGAGCTGGTCCATTCATGGTCGCTACTAAAATTAAAGGAATGGTTGCAGCAGAAGTTTCAGATGAGCGTTCTGCCTATATGACTCGTGGCCACAACAATTCTCGCATGATCACCATGGGTGCTCAAATCGTGGGTGACCAATTGGCCAAAAATATCGCCAAAGGTTTTGTAAACGGTAAGTATGACGGCGGTCGCCACCAAATCCGTGTCGATATGCTTAACAAGATGTGCTAAGGGGAGGAGTAAAAGAATGAAAATTGCAATTGGATGTGACCATATTGTCACAAATGAAAAAATGGCTGTTTCTGAATTTTTGAAATCAAAAGGCTATGAAGTCCTTGACTTCGGAACCTATGACCATGCGCGCACCCACTATCCAATTTTTGGGAAAAAAGTCGGAGAAGCAGTAGCTAGTGGTCAAGCAGACCTTGGAGTTTGTATCTGTGGAACGGGTGTTGGCATTAACAACGCGGTTAATAAGGTCCCTGGAATCCGTTCAGCCTTGGTACGCGACATGACAACGGCTCTTTATGCAAAAGAAGAACTCAATGCTAATGTCATTGGTTTTGGTGGGAAAGTAACCGGTGAATTGCTCATGTGTGATATCATTGAAGCATTCATTCATGCAGAATACAAACCAAGTGAAGAAAACAAGAAATTGATTGCCAAGATTCAACATTTGGAAAC